>JAKJEN010000125.1 GCA_022705405.1 Planctomycetota bacterium
TATTTAAACAGTGTTCCTGTTCCATCATTAATAAAAACAGCAGGCTGTTTAACAAAAACCGCCTGAACGCTTACAAACATCCTTGGCCAGCTGCTGAAGGAACGCTGGGTGGCGGCGATGGAAGCCGCGCAGGCGTATATTGGTCGAGCGATTTATTCGGCGGAACCGTTTAACGAGCCCGATTACAGTCCTTGGGGACAGGGCACACAGACCAACTTATACGAGATCCTGGGCCTGCTGCAAAACAGCCCCAACTTCAGCGGGACAATCCTGGCCGGCGCCAGCACACTCAACAGCGACAGCGCCAAATCTTGGTATGACACGATCAAATCCCGCGTCACAGTCGGCTCGACCCATCAATTGGCCGGCTCAACAAACAGCTATGTGGATTTTATCCAGTACGTACTTGCCAACGGCGACAGCCCCTGCAATCCTGAACTGCACAGTTTGGCAGAAGCCATTTACGGAGCTGAATACGGATTGGAAAGAGGCATCTGGTGGGGCGCAGCTCAGCGTACGCGGGGTCTTTTCGTCCGATCCTGCAAAGGCAAACGCCTTGGATATGCAGAAAATCGAGGGGCCTGTACCGCCGCAGCAGTCTATCGCGCCCCGGACGGACGGACCTACGGATTTGCCGGCGGCTTTGAAAGACAGGGGTCATTGACCCCGTATCGACTGGTCTGCACGGATCAGGATGTATATTTTAACGGCATCGGACCGATCCGCCAGTTTATGCTGCCGACCACTATCGATCAGGAAACCTACGCGGATATCGAATACGGCGCCGATATTTTACCCCCTTTGGACGGCAATCGCTGGAAGATTGTCAATCGAAAAACCGGCAAAACGATGCAGGTGGCCGGCGGCAGTCTTGTAGACGGCGGAAATATCAACGGCGCGGCCGACATCGGCGCCCTGTACCAACGATGGAACATCGTTCGCCAGAGAGATGGATACTATCGGCTGTTTAATGCCAACAGCGGCAGAACCGCCGAAGTGGCTGATTGGTCGCTGAACAATGCGGCCAATATCCGCCAGTGGGGCAAGGCCGATAATTTTCTCCAATCCTGGTTTATCGATTCCGCCGGAGGCGGGTATTACTATATCCGCAACGCCCACAGCGGAAAATACATGATGGACTCCGGCTCCAACATCTATCAATGGGAGGCCACCGGAAACCAGAACCAGCAATGGCAGTTCATTGCCGACAATCCCCCTGCCAGCGGGACGCTGACAGCGCATTATGAATTCGAGAACAATGCGCATGACAGCGCCGGCTCCAATAACGGGACGACCTCCGGATCTCCCGCCTACGCGCCTGGGGTAATCGGCCGGGCCGTCGATCTGGATGGGACTGATGATTTTGTGACCCTTCCGACCGGAATAGCAAACAGCAACGATATCACGATAGCCGCCTGGGTCAATTGGGACGGCGGCAGCGCATGGCAGCGAATCTTCGATTTCGGCAACGATACCGCTTCGTATATGTTTCTGAGTCCCTCTTCGGCCGACGGCACACTGCGGTTTGCGATAACCATGAACGGAAACGCCAACGAACAAATTCTGGACACCGATCCGCTGTCTGTCGGCCAGTGGGTTCATCTGGCAGTCGTACTCTGCGGAAACACCGGCTTGCTGTATCTCAATGGTACCGCCGCAGTCGCCGGACAGATTTTATTAAATCCCTCCGATATTAACCCTCTCAAAAATTATATTGGCAAAAGTCAGTGGCCCGATCCGCTGTTCAATGGCCGCATCGATGATTTTCGGATCTATAATTATGCACTGTCGGCCGCTGAAATCGCCTGTCTGAGTTCTCCTCCGTTTTTTACGAGCGATTCAATCCTCAATACAGACGGAATCGAACGAGCGCCGTACGCCGGCCAATCGCTGGCCGAGTTCGTTGATGCCCCGCAGGGTACAGAGGGGCTGACCTTCAGCAAGGAATCCGGACCGGACTGGCTGGTCGTAGCCAATGACGGGATGCTTTCGGGAGTCCCAGGCGATCCGGATGTCGGCTGGAACGTCTTTACGGTTGGCGTCCAAAACCAGATGGGACTATTCGATACCGCATCGATGACGATCCATGTGTTGAATGTCTATTCCGGCGTCCGGGGAACAGAAGACCTGGCCGGCCTGGCGGGCCAATGGCTGAGAACCGATTGTCCTGATATGCCCGGTTGCGGCGGCGCCGATCTGGATGGAGACGGGCAGGTAACCCTATCGGACCTTTCGATTCTTGCGCAGAACTGGCTGGGCGAATAAACACTGGAGAGCGTCTTTGCTCTTTACTCCAGATAAACCGCATCGCCGGGTTTGATCGGCGCAATCTGCCCGGCCTTCGGCCCGATATCCTCGGCCGAGAGGGCAAACGACGGGGCGATCTCGAGCCGGCAGTCTGCTCTTCCGTCACTGCGGCGGGGCGCTTGGACGCCGGCCGAGCGAAGCCAGTTTGCCGCCCGCTCGATCATCATCCGAACCGTCACCTCTGCGCTGTCGTCGCCAACGGCATTCTTGAGCGGAGCAAACTCCTCGCTGCGGATCGTCTGCAATATCACCGACTTTTCCGACATCGGCAGCGCATCAAAAACAAACGTTTCGAGTTTGACCCCGTTGGGTTTGTCCGGTTGGATATGATTTCCGCTCAGATCAATATGGGGTATCTTTTTGACCGCGCGATGCAGCGGCAATGCGAAATCCCCGCTGGCATTCAGTTTCTCCACAAACCACACGCTGAGAATATGGATTGCAATAGACCCCAGTTCAAACACCAGCGATCCATCCGGGTTTTTTCGGTATGCTTGATCTTCATCCAGATCGCTGTATTCGATAACGGCGACTCGGCCGTCTACAAGGCAGAAATTGCCCACTTTTTCGGTCGGGTGGGCCTTGATCAGGGCCTTGGAGGACATCCCCGCTTCATCCAGTGCATGCAGGCCGATAAAAAGCGGATCAAACAGCCGAACCAGCGGATTATCCACCTGCTAGTAACTAATGTATTCAACCCCGCATTGCTTCATTCGGGCCAGCGCTCCGGATGTATGCAGGGCCTTCAGACTGCCGCCATGTCCATCCGGACTCTGTGCCAGGGTATCCTTGTCGGCCAGAAAAATTCGTCCGTCCAAGTCAAAGTTGGGCAATACCCCCTGCTGAAACAGGGTGACTGTGTCGGCGCCGAGGCCGAAATAGTCAGCCGCCTCAAAAATTTCCACAGTCTGCCGGTGATTGAGCGGACTGGTCATAATCAGCCACGGCAGCATGGCCCCGTATTTTCGTCGGGCGGCCGCGATGGTTTCGGCAAAAAGTTGAAACAGGGTCTTTTTTTGGATCGGCGAGATGGGATAATCGCCTTTGGGTCCGTCAAAGCCCAGTCGAGTACCCTGCCCGCCGGCCACTACAAAACCGGCGACCTTGCCCTGCCGCAACAGATCCTCTCCGAGTTTTCGGGCCTGGGCATATTTTTTTTCTTGCTTGGGGGTTTGGGGTGTCGGCGGATAAGACGGGGCCGGATCAAACTCTTCGGGGACTGCAAGAGGGGACTGGTTTTTCACTGTCTCCTGCACCCATCGTGGGATATTTCGGGTGTCCAGTCTGCGAATCTGGGCCATCAGATGCTCTTTCTGCGGACGACTTAACTGATCCCAAAACGTCAAAAGATGTTCCTGCCCGCACAATCGCAACGTTCGTACTATTTCATCCAGATTCTGCACTGTCAACATCCTTTATTTGTAATAAAATTCGTTTTTATTTGGCATTTATTAAGCATATCCATCCATTTCCGTTTGTCAACGAGCGGACCGATTTTGACGGCTGTTTTATACTTATCTTCTTGATATTCAAAGACGGCAGCTGTATTTTGAGTTTGTTGTATTGGTCTGCTGCACAAGTTTTTAATTTGCCTAACTTGCCAATCGTGTAAAACAAGGAAATTTTGCTGTAGAAACGAATTGCCAAAGTCCGTTTGTGACGATAGTGTCCGGCCTGCCTCGCTCGGGTACTTCGATGATGATGCGCGCTCTTGAGGCCGGAGGGTTGGCGCCGCTGCTGGATAATGTCCGTAAGGCCGACGAGGACAATCCTAAAGGATATTATGAGTTCGAACCGGTCAAAAAGACAAAAGAAGACCCGTCCTGGCTTCGGCTGGCGCAGGGCAAGGTCGTCAAGATGGTTTATCGACTCCTTTACGATCTGCCCGAAGACTATGAATACCGCGTGGTCTTTATGGAGCGGGATATGCGGGAAATCTTGGAATCTCAGCGAAAAATGCTCTATCGCCATGGCAAAGAAGACGGCGGCATCCCGGACGACCAGATGAAGGCAATGTTCGAATCGGAATTGAACCAATGCAGACAATGGCTGGACCAGCAGCCGAATTTTTCTGTTCTGTATATAAATTATATCGATATGATCCAGAATCCTCTTTTACAAGCTCGGCGGATCAATGATTTTTTAACTGGCTCATTGGACGTTTCTGCGATTGCCGACAATGTGGATCCGAATCTTTACCGAAATCGAGGACACTCTCAGCAATAAATGAACCGCTATCGGAAACTTAAATAAACGTTTGTAACCAATAAATATCTGTAAAAAGATGCAATATATCTGATAATAAAAAGTTTTTTATTTTTTTAAAAAATTTTTTCTTGACAATCCGTACTTGTCCGGATATCGTATTAGTAAATAGATGGGACAGCGGTAAGGTATAATAGTTAAAAGCCATCATTCTTAAAAATCAAAGTTTTATTTATATGTCCCTTCCGCTTGCCCTCCTGAAAAGTGTGTTGTGACCTTTGACAACCGCATCATTGAATGTTTTGCATCAACTTTACTATGTGCGCTATCCGGTCTAAAAGTACCAAAACCGGTAAGATATGCTCACAGACAATTGAATAACACTCCCTGCGTAGGGGAAAACTGCACTAATTGTAACTGTTACCGGATGCGCTCTGTTGAGCAGATCTTGGAAAGGAAGATCAAGATGAAAAAGAGAGGTTTTACATTAATTGAGCTGCTGGTGGTAATCGCGATTATCGCGATGTTGCTGGCCATCCTCATGCCGGCCCTCAACAAGGTCAAGAAGATCGCCCAGCGGGTGGTCTGCGGGACCAACCTGAAGGGCTTCGGGAATGCCATGACTGTTTATGCCAACGACTTCGACGGCCAATATGTTTGCCAGGGACAGGGGTATCAGAATACTTGGGGCGACCGAACTCAAGGCTGGACTAATTCCAACAGAGTTTGGTCAAATCCTCTTGGCGAAATTACTGTAGGAGCCAGCTTATACTTGCTGGTTCGTCTGGCGGATGTCAGTCCCAAGTCTTTTGTCTGCCCGGCCAGCGATCAAGTTGAGTTTTCGGGAAAAAATCCAAACAACCTTGATATCGTAGAACTACAGGATTTTGGCCAAGCGTCTACCGTGGCAGGGTTCGATTCGGCTACGATGACCGATTCAGGACCTGCTAAATGTGTCAGTTATTCCTATCACCAGCCGTATATGGGGACAAACAGCACAGGACAGGCAGGACGCTTCCGTGCCGATGATACCCGCTCGGCCGCCTTTGCCGTAATGGCTGACAGGAACCCCTGGTATGATCCCAAGTTGCCAACAGGCATCGCTGCCTATCCTTCGTTACAGGCATATACCAGTGAAACCGTCAGCCCGATCAGCGAGCATTGGTTAACCAATCCTACGCTTCCACCCAACGTGACTCAGCGTCAAACGTTTATGATGTCCAATTCTCAACCGCATGAAAGAGAAGGCCAAAACGTCATGTTTGCAGACGGCCACGCTACATTCGAAAAAACCTCTGACGTGGGCATCAAGAATGACAATATCTACACAAGGCACAATCCGGCCAATACCGGTGTTAATCCAGTCCACTGGAGAAGAGGAACACCTCCGGATGGAGCCGCTCCAAATCGCGCCGGCGCTGATGAAACCCCGGCATCACTGGAAGATTCGTTCCTCGTCAACGATTACGTTACGAGAGTTCGATAGTCCTTTCTTTTGTGTACACTGCAACGGTCCTCTTTCAATTCGAAGGGGACCGTTTTTTTGTTAATTTTTATGATAATCCAATTGTGTTCCCACTTGAAGATTACACAAAATACACAGCCACCATAATCGGGTGTCGGAGTCCGGGCATGGGTTGGCGTAATGGACTCTCGGGTGTGGGAAAACGAGTCCAATTGCAATATATATAGGGTTGAAATTTGTGTGGAAAATCTTCGGATGTATATTTTTTCATCAGTCTGAACAAATCGGTAAAACGATCATAATAATCCGGCCCTGTGTTTCGAACATGTCCAAATTCATGGATATTCGGACAATCATACTCAATTGTTTTTTCGCGGGTTATAGGCGCTTCAACAATTGCTATGCCCTGGCTTCGAAGAACCCTGCGAACCTCACACATAGCCCTCCTGTCTTCTTTTACATGCTCCAGAACATGCGACAGGAAAACTACATCAAATGATGCATTTGCAAAAGGCAACCGACAAATGTCCGCTTTTACATCCACATCGGGCATCGCCAGATCAGTCGTAGTGACCTGAGCAAATAGTTTCCTGAATTCTGAACGGAAAATCGATTCCGGTGCAAAATGAAGCAAGGATTTTTCCCTGAAGGTATAGGCCGAGGACAATTCCTGCATAATCAGCCACTGCACGCGCTGCCGTTCTGAGCTGCCGCATTTCGGACACAGTGCATGACGTCGCCTGAGGGCATGACCCGGCCGAGCGGTCTGAAACGGTCCTCGATAGCGGCATATCGGGCAACGAAATGAAGGAGAAAGAAGGTTTTTTATTCTGAACTTTATGTATTGAAAGTTATTCACTGGACTGATGTTGATTCTCCTTTGTTTCTATAAGTCGATAGTATAACCCTTCTAACTGACTATTTAACATGTTGATATCATAATTCATTTCCGCGTGCCGGCGGGCGTTTCGGCCGATTTGCGGCCAGCCATCCGGACTGGAAAGGACCTTCAACAGGCAATCCCGCAGGGCCTCTGTATCTTTTTCAGGCACAAGATATCCCGTCTGGCCGTCCAGAACCGTCTCCGGAAAGGCCCCATGCGACGTGGCGATAACAATCAAACCGCTGGCCTGGGCCTCCACAAGCACAACTCCCTGCCCTTCCTGGTTGCCGTCGTCGGCGGTAACGCTCGGATGCAAAAAAATCTGAGAGCTCCGGTACAGCCGGCCTAATTCTTCATCCGAAACCCAGCCAAGAATTTTTATTTTATCCGCGTGTCCGCAGGTCTCAATCTGCTTCTGAAGCGTCTGACGCAGAGGGCCGTCGCCAGCAATCAGATACTCCAGATTTGGATATTGGTCCATCGCCTGTGCAACCGCCTGTATGGCGTATTTGCGACCCTTCATCTGGACTAACCGGCCAACGCTGAGAATCCGAACCGGCCGATCTTTGGGCATCTGCCTTTCAATAAAGGGGATTTTGTCCAGTTCCACGCCCATCGGGAGTTTAACCATCTTTTCAGGCGGCCCTCCCAGATCAAGGACACGCTGTTTGGTGATTTCGCTGTTATAGGTAAACAGATCCCCCTCCTCAAGCAGTTGGCGATAAACCTGCCGGCCGTATCGACGGACATAAGAAGTCACATCGTGGCCGTGGAAGGTTGTGACCGCCGCCTT
>JAKJEN010000126.1 GCA_022705405.1 Planctomycetota bacterium
CATTTGACGAAGAAAGCCGGCGATTCGGTAACTTCCTGAGTTATCAGCGAACTTGGACAAAACCAGTCGCCACAGAGGATGTCCATGCCCGAGCTGTTTGGAGTCTGGCGCATGTCGTATTGTACTCCTCCAACCGTGGTTACTGCGCAACAGCCGCTCGTTTGTTAGACCAGGCAATAACACCTATTATCTCCTTCACCTCTCCTCGTGCCTGGGCATTCGCCATTCTTGCCATCCAAACTTACCTCCGGAAATATCCGGGCGCCACCGCGTACCGGAAAGAACGTGAAATCCTGGCCCATCGCCTTACGCCAATGCACGTATACCTCATGCCATGATCGAGGCGGGCCAATCAATCCCCAATTGCAACATTGCTAAATGCGGTTTACGCGCCTTGGAATGGCTGGATCGTTTGCAGACTTCGGATCAAGGTCATTTTATTTCTATCGGATCCAATGGCTGGTACCCTCGAGGCGGCAAGCAAGCACGGTTTGATCAGCAGCCGATCGAGGCTTCTGCGTTTCTGGATGCCTGTATTGCTGCGTATCGTCTGACAGGTGAAGACAAATGGATTTCCGCGGCTCGTCGTTCCTTTGACTGGTTTCTGGGACGAAATGATCTTGGACTGTCGCTTTATGATTATTTGAGTGGGGCATGTTACGACGGTCTCCACTTGGATCGGATTAATAAAAACCAGGGGGCAGAGTCCACGATCTGCTGGCTGCTGAGTTTGTTATCGATGTACGAGATTCAAGAAGAGGCAACTATTCATCTGGAAAAGATCGCATCGGAGAGTAAAGCATGAATGAAAACTCCAATAACTCCCAAGGCCATCCCGATTACAAGGAATTGCTGAAAAGACATCCAAAAAATCCAATCCTCAGTCCAGAAGATTGGCCCTATCCGGTTAATTCAGTATTCAATCCCGGGGCAATTCGGCTTCGTGATTCAGAATTGATACTTCTACTAGCTCGTGCCGAAGATCGTACAGGTATTTCTCATTTGTGCAGTGCCATTTCCGTTGACGGAGTAAGCAACTGGAAGATCGACACCAGTCCAACGCTGTTTCCCGACCGTGACCGCCGGCCGGAAGAACTCTGGGGTATCGAAGACCCACGCATTTCCTGGATTCCTGAACTTGACCGGTATGCCGTTACCTACACTTCCTTCTCGGGAGGAGGACCAGGTGTTTCGCTCGCTCTGACCTCTGACTTTAAGACATTCGATCATTACGGCATGATCTTATCTCCAGAAGATAAGGATGCGGCTCTTTTTCCAAAGCTTTTTGGCGGGCACTGGGCAATCATTCATCGACCTGTCCCTGCGTCTGGGTCGGCACATATTTGGATATCTTTTTCACCCGACCTGAGACATTGGGGTAGCCATCAAATTCTGCTTCCTGCACGCCACGGCGCGTGGTGGGATGCTCGCAAAATCGGCTTATCGACTCCACCAATAGAAACTTCCGAGGGCTGGCTGATTCTTTACCACGGGGTTCGGGTCACAGCATCCGGCAGTCTGTACCGTGTCGGCCTTGCCCTGTTAGATCTCGAAAATCCAGTTCAAGTAATTTACCGCAGTTCAGAATGGATTTTTGGTCCTTTCTCTCCTTGGGAGCGCATCGGTGATGTCGGAGATGTAGTCTTTCCAACGGGGTTTGTTGTAGGCGATGATGGCGACACGCTTCAAATCTACTATGGAGCAGCAGATACAAAGATCTGTATGGCCACAGCAAGTATCAACGAATTGCTTTCTTGGCTAAAACAAAATAACTATCTCGGTACCACGTGAAAGTGAACCCAGGAATTCTAAATTGGGCGTATTGGAACAGGACTACCTTCCGGGTTGATTGTTCCAAAGCATGACCTGAAGGCGAGGAGAAAAGGAAAAGCCCGTTTTCAGGCAGGCCTGCGCCAACCATTTTGATTTTCTCAGATATTCTTCACAAGTTGTCGCCTGAGGCATCAAATAAACCTTGAAAGGATCAACCTCTTTCAACTTATCCAGACAAAGCGCGACCATGTCCAGATCCTCTGGCTCATCTATAACAAACTTCAACTGATAATCGTAGTTTTCAATCAGATTTTGTAAGACATTCAAATTAAAACACTTAGAATTATGTTCAGCGGCAAGTTCCGGATCTTTTGGAGCGGAATTGGATAGTTTTGGGTTGATACTCATCAAATCACAGGGCATACCGGCAATAAAATAAATGCCGGCCGTCTCGATGGTGATATGTCTTCGCGGTCCAGCAACGGCCTTGATAAGTTCAACAAAGCCCGGGCAGTGCATGGGTTCTCCGCCGGTTATAATCAAATATGGCGTGTCAAAAGTGGAAATTTCCTTCTCGATCTCATCTATCGACATCTCTCGTCCGGCGGCCTCTGACCAGGCATATTTTGTATCGCACCAGCGACAGCGAAGCGGACAGCCGGCCAGTCGAACAAATGCACTCGGCACTCCGGCCAAACGCCCTTCTCCCTGGAGCGAATAAAAGATTTCGATGACTTTCATACTTTTTTTGGCTTGATAACACCCGGCATATGACAGCGCCACAGTTGGCCATTTCCACACAGGTTTTCCAGCAGCGCTTGTTTTTACAACGAGAAACGTTTATCCCTTATTTTCTAATCTTCTATCAATGACCCGCTGTCGGCTGTCTGTCTCCCGATGAAGCGATTTTGGTTCGACAAACACAATTCTGGCCTCCAGATCCAGCGCCGTTTTAATCCGTCTGTAAATCTGGGATCTGAGCGTTTCCAGCACCCGCACCTCATCCAGACCGGGAATGCTGTCAGAGATTTCCACTTTGATCGAGAGCGTATCGATCCCGTCTTTACGGTCCAGGATAATCTGGTAATGGGGACTTGTCCCTTCAATGGACAGAAGAATCTTTTCGATTTGACTGGGATAAAATCCGATCCCATTGAACAGAATCAGGTCATCAGAGCGAGCCGTCACCCGGGCCATGCGGGCCAGTGTTCGCCCGCATGGGCACGGCTGCAGATTCAATGAAGTCATATCTCCGGTTCGGTATCGAATCAGCGGAAAGCCCTCTTTGGTTATCGTCGTTAAAACCAGTTCTCCCTCCTGACCGGCCTCTACGGGCTGCAGCGTCTTGGGGTCTATAATCTCGGCAATAAAATGATCTTCATTGATATGAAGGCCCTGTCGAAAGCTGCACTCGCCGGCGATGCCCGGACTCATAATCTCCGTCAAACCATACGTGTCAATAAACAGGATGCGAAGACGCTGTTCGATCTGTCGGCGGACTGCCTCGGTCCACCGGTCACCGCAGAACAACCCGAGACGCAGATGAAGTCCTTCCGGATGTACCTGAAGTTTTTCGATTTCAGCCGCAATATTGGACGTATGGCTGGGGGTTGAAATCAGCACCGAAGTTTTAAAATCCTTCATCAGAACAATCTGTTTTTTTACGCTGGTCGTTAAAGAGGCCGGTATGACCGAAGCCCCGATCTGCTCAGCGCCCTGATGAAATCCGAAACCCTCGGAAAACAGGTTGAAATCAAGCGCAATCTGGACTACATCCTGCTCCGTGATGCCCGCGGCAGTCAGTACCCGGGCGGCGCATTCCGTCCAGTTCCGAAGGTCGCTTCGGGTGTATCCGATGACAATCGGCCGATCCGTTGTTCCCGAGGTAGAGTGAATCCGCACAATATCGCGAAGAGGCACTGCAAACATGTTATAGGGATAACTTTTCCGCAGATCCTCCCGCGTAGTAAACGGAAGTTCTCGCAGCCGGTCCAGATCCTTGAGCCGCTCGAGATTGACCCGATACGAATCAAAAGCCGTTCGATAAAAAGCCACATTGCGATACACCCGGTTCAGGGTGGACTGCATCCGTTCAATCTGCAGCTGAGTTAGATCTTCCCGACTGATCGTCTCGATCTGGGCTTTATACATTTGTGTCTGGCTCATACTCATTCTCACTCATCAATAGATTGATATTCTTTACCGAGATAGGCCCGCTGAACTTCCGGATTATGGCGCAGTTCTTCCGACGTTCCCTCCACTACAATTTGACCGGTCTCCAGCACATAAGCCCGATCGGCAACCGCCAGAGCGGCCCGGGCATTCTGTTCGATCAGAAGAATGGTCAGTCCGTTGCGTTTCAGACCTTCGACGGCCTGATAAATATCGCGGATCACCAAAGGAGCCGCCCCCAGAGACGGCTCATCCATCATCAGAAGTTTCGGTCCAGACATCAGAGCCCGGCCGATTGCCAGCATTTGCTGCTGCCCGCCCGAAAGCGTGCCGGCTAATTGCAGATGGCGTTCTCGAAGAATCCCAAACAAAGAGTACACCTGTTCAAGGGTCTGAGCAACTTCCTCTCGATTGTTTTTTCCATAGCGGGTATAGGCGCCGAGCATCAGATTTTCTTTAACGGTCAGAGCGCTGAACACATGACGGCCCTCAGGAACCATCGCCCCTCCCTTTTCCACAATCTTTTCCGGGCTTTGGCTGTTGATTTTCTGGCCTCGGAATACGATGTCGCCGCAGCGCGGTTTCAATATGCCGGCAATCGTCTTGAGCAGAGTGGTCTTGCCGGCTCCGTTGGCCCCCAGTATTGCAACCGCCTCCCCCTGCTTGACGTGCAGGGAGACGCCTTTGAGAATCCGCAGAGGACCGTATCCGGCTTCAAGATTTAAAATTTTAAGCATGGTCGTAACCCAGATAAATACGGAGGACCTCCGGATTCCGCTGAATCTCCCGGGGGGTTCCCTCTGCGATCTTCTGCCCCTGGTCCAAAACCGCCACAGAGTCCGAGATATTCATCACAAGCGACATATCGTGCTCGACAATAAGACAGGTAATGCCTCGCCGGCGAATTTTTAAAATCAAATCAGCCAGTTCTTTGGTCTCATAGATGTTTAAGCCGGCGGCCGGTTCATCCAGCAGCAAAAGCGAAGGTTCCATCGCCAGAGTCCGCGCAAATTCCACCATGCGCTGACGGCCAAATGACAGATTGGCGGCAATTTCAAGGGCATATCCGGCAAGGCCCAGTTCTGTTAGAATCAGAAACGACTGCTCCTCGGCCAGTCGATCCTCTTTCCAGGTATAGGGAAGATTCAGCAAACCGGCCAAAAAGCCGCTGCGCGTGCGAATATGCCGTCCCATCATTACATTTTCAAGAACCGTCATCTCCGGAAAAAGTCTGGTGGTCTGAAAGGTGCGGGCAATCCCCAAACCGGCAATCGTATGAGGTTTTCGACGCGTGATTTTTCTTCCCTTAAAAAATACATCGCCTTTGTGAGGAGATATCGTTCCGGCAATCAGATTAAAAAGGGTTGTCTTGCCGGCGCCGTTGGGGCCGATGACGGCCTGGATAGTGTCTCGGCGAATGGTTAAACTGACGCCGTTGACTGCATGAAGCCCGCCAAAAAAACAATGCAGATCTCGAATATCAAGGAGGACATTATCCATCGGATTTCCCCAGCCGGAAAAAAGACCGCAGTTTTGCGACATCGGGTTTGCGCAGCAAGCCCTGCGGCGAAAACAGCATAATCAGGATCAGAATCGCCCCGAAAACCGCATCATCATAGGTGCCAAAAACGCCCCGAAGAGAAAGAAAATTCAGCAGGATCCCCATCAGCAGAGCTCCCCACAGATTGGCCATGCCTCCGACTGCTACAATGGCAACATACCGGACGGATTTCATCACATTGACTTCTGAAGGCCCGATGCTTCCATTATAGTAGGTCATTAAAGCCCCGCCTATAGCGGCAAACAAGGCGCTGAGAACAAAAATAAAAAGTTTATAACGATAGGTATTCACGCCCAGCGACTGGGCCGCTTCTTCATTCTGGTGGATAGAACGAAGGGCCCTGCCCACCCGTGACTGAATCAGATTAATTGACAGGATCATTACTGCCAGTATCGCACCCCAGGCAATATAGTAATTCTGGACACGAAAGGCCGCCCGGCCGTTGACTTCCAGCAGATTAAGCAATTTCATCGGGGGCACATTCGAAAGACCATCGGCCTGTCCGAATATCCGGGCCCCCAGAACGACCCGATACACAATCAATCCAAATCCAAGGGTGGCCATCGCCAGATAATGACCCCTCAGACGGATGACCGGCAGGCCAATCACAAATGCGATCAGAACAGTCAGCCCAAGAGAGACTATAAACGCAGGCCACGGGGTAAAGGATAAAATCCAGGCGCCGTAGAGATCCTGTCTTTCGGCTGCCAGCCCCATGGCGACAAGCCAGTCAATCAAAGGAACCTCACGATATGCAAATAGATTGCAGGTCGTCAGCGCCGCACAGGTGTAACCGCCGATTGCAAAAAAACCCGCATGTCCCAGCGAAACCTGCCCGCCGTAGCCCATCAAAACGCACAGTCCGATGACCACCAGCGAATAATACGCCGACATTGTAATCTGAGTCATATAATAGGTCGTATCGGTCGCAGACAAAACGATCTGAAGACCCACTACCAGCACACCGGCCAGCAAAACCGGAATGTACCTGCCAAACCTCCTCATACCGCCCTCAAAGAACTGATCTGGCTGCGGCCGAAAATGCCGCTTGGCCGAAATACAAGGATAATCAAAAGAATCACAATCGAGACGGCATCCTTATAGGCGGCGTCAAACTGGCTGACCATAAAAACTTCCAGCAGACCCAGAAAAAGACCGGTCGCAACCGCCGCCGCACTATTGCCAAGCCCCCCTAAGATGGCCACCGTAAAACCCTTAATCGCCAGCGGGGCGCCCATATCATATTGAGTTTGGGTCAGCGGCGAAATCACACAACCGACCAGCGCCCCAATCCCGGCGCTGAGCATAAAGGAAAGAGAAACCATCCATCGATCATTGATTCCGCACAGGCGTGCAGCCATCCGATCATCGGCACAGGCCCGCATCGCGCGGCCAATCCGGGTAAACCGGAAAAAAAAAGTAAGTCCGGCGACAATCACCCCGCACACGCCCAGTACCCACAACACCTGCGGCGAGATATGCGCCCCAAAGAGCGAGATTGTCGAAACGGAAGTTCCCGTAAAATAAGGCAGGGAGCGCACTTGCTCATCCCAGATATGAAGCATCGCCTCGCGCAGCAGAATAGAGATGCCGATTGTAATCACAACCAGCCGCAGTATAGAGGCATTGGGGATTCGTCGAAACACAAGCCGCTCAACAAGCCATCCAAGAGCCGTTGTAGCCGCTACAGCCAGCAGGATAGCCGCCGGCATCGGGAAGATCTTGCTCAAACTAATGGCCGTCATCGCGCCAAAGATCAGGAATTCGCCCTGCGCAAAATTGATAATCCCAGTCGTATTGTAAATTATGTTAAAGCCAATTGCGACAATAGCATAGATGCTTCCGACGGTAATGCCCGCCAGGCCGTATTGTACAATCTGAGGAAAATTCATTCCGCTTTAGGTTCTGTTCGTGGCGTACCCGATCTTGCGTTATTTTGTGTAAATCGCGAATTTTCCATCTTTGACGATCAGCATCTCAAAAGCATCCAG
>JAKJEN010000127.1 GCA_022705405.1 Planctomycetota bacterium
GGTCCCATCGTATATTGTTTGGAATCCATAGACCAGCCGGTACCCTTAAGAACATATTATTTCCCTGCGACAGTAAATTTGACGCCGGAATGGAGACCCGGATTATTAAATGGAGTGATGGTTCTTACAGGGCAAGCGCCAGTGAAAACCTCTTCCGGTTCGCAAATGAACACGGTAACGGCGGTTCCTTTTTATGCGCGTGCAAATCGGCAAGTACAGGACTTGGTCGTATGGCTTCCGACATCGCCTGAGTTAGCGGCAGCGTTTGATCCATATCAGTTGTTTACGCCCTCTGCCTCGCATTGCTGGAGAAATGATACTGTGCATGCATTGAATGATGGAATAGAACCTAAAAGTTCCGCTGATGATTCTATTTCGCGGTTTACATGGTGGGACCATAAAGGAACTGCAGAATGGGTGCAATATGATTTGAATACGGTTCGATCTATATCTTCGAGTTCTGTATATTGGTGGAACGATACGGTTTCAGGCGGCCAATGCCATGTGCCTGTCTTCTGGAAATTGTTGTATCGCAGTAATGGGCATTGGCTCCCAGTGCCAAATCCATCCGGATATGAAACCGGTTCTAATTTGTATAATACGGTCGATTTTACGCCCGTTATAACAGATGCGATTAGAATCGAAGTTCAATTGCAAACAGAGTTCTCCGGTGGAATTTTAGAGTGGAAAGTACAATAATCGTCCTTTTTGATGTCTTGCATAGAACCTGATTCCCGGCGGCTTCTGTATCAGAGCAACAGCCGATGGGAGCGGGATCCGAGTTATTAATGTCGCCACAAACAGCAAGGCCGATTTCATGAAGAGTCCTTGGCGGCAGTCGCATAGACCGCGTTCTGTGTGGATGTAAAATTACCGAGTGGAGAATGAAATGAAAAGAAACAGATCCCTGCAAACGTCAACAGGCATACAAGGCCCTGCAAGCAAACGAGCGTGGTTGTTCTACAGTGCGTTTCTTTGCATAAGTATTCTTGTCAATGCGCAAATAGACGGCGGAAAGAATATCCATCTTTTGCGCCCTGTACAGGTTTGCGACGTTAAAATCAACGATGCATTTTGGAGTCCGAAGTTTGATATCTGGAGCCGGGTCACGGTAAAAGATGCATTGGCGCAGTTTGAAAAGAACGGCGCCTTTCGTAACTTTGATCGAGTGGCCGGCGTATTGGAAGGGAGCCACGAAGGTCCGCCCTGGCATGACAGTTTAATCTATGAAATGATCAGAGGCGCTTCGGATCTTCTTGTTTCTTTCCCGGACAGCGATCTTGAAAAACAAATCGATGGATATATCGACCGTATCTATGCAGCTGCAGCCAAAGATTCAAACGGCTATATTTTGACGTATACCCAATTAAAGGAGCCGAGCCATCGTTGGGGACTAAACGGGGGATACGAGCGCTGGCAGCATGATGTTTATAACGCAGGAGCGTTGGTGGAGGCGGCGGTACATTATTACCAGGCCACGGGCAAGACCAGATTGCTGGAGGTGGCTGTACGATTCGCCAATCATATGTGCGATCTGATGGGGCCTTCCCCCAAAAAGAATATTGTTCCTTCGCATTCCCTTCCGGAAGAGGCCTTCGTGGAATTGTATTTGCTGTTTCAGAATAATCCTCAGTTGCGAGAACGATTAGACCTGCCTGTCGACGAAAAGCGATATCTGGAAATTGCGGAGTTCTGGCTGGAAAACCGCGGCAATAACTGCGGCAAACCTACAACCGAGCAATGGGATAAAGATGAACCTGGTTGTCAAAAGTGGATCCGCGATCGGAACTATGGCGATAATAGGCCGAGCTGGGGCGCCTATGCACAGGATCATGAATCTGTATTCAAACAGGAAACGCTCGAAGGACATGCTGTACGCGCTGTCCTGATGTGTACAGGGCTATGCGCTGCCGCCAGAGTGAATGGACAGCCAAGATATACGGAGGCAGCCGACCGATTGTGGAACAATATGGTAGGAAAGCGAATGCACATTACAGGAGGCGTTGGAGCATTTGCGCATGAAGAGAAGTTCGGAGGCGATTATGTTTTACCCAATGACGCCTATCTGGAGACCTGTGCTGCTGTTGGGGCCGGCTTTTTCCATCGCAATATGAATCTTCTTTTCGGCCATGCCATGTATGTCGATGAATTAGAACGCACATTGTACAACAATGTCTTAAATGGCGTATCGATAGAAGGCAATCGCTACAATTATCAAAATCCCTTGTCTGCAAAGTCCAATCATCGCTGGCAATGGCATGGCTGCCCTTGTTGTCCGCCTATGTTTCTTAAGATTGTTTCTGCGCTCCCTGGCTACATATATGCATTTGACGATGAAGGGCTTTATGTAAATCTGTTTATCGGCAGCAATACAGAACTGACGATTAAAGGCGTTCCTGTTAAGGTAACACAAAAAACAAAATATCCTTGGCAGGGAGGAGTGTCTCTTGTTCTGGAACCAAAACAGCCCGGGGAATTTAGCGTAAACATACGAGTTCCCGGATGGTCGCAGGGTTTAGAAAATCCCTTGGGATTATACCGTTCGGATCTCAAGCAATCCTCAGTAGTATTTAAGGTAAATGGCCAAGCAATAGCAACGCCGCCGTTAATTCGAGGGTATGCAGTAATTAAAAAAATATGGAATAAAGGCGACGCCATAGAGTTTGAACTTCCCATACAACCGCGACGAATTTACGCCCATCCAGAAGTTGTAGCGGATCAGGGGCGAGTCGCTCTTCAATCAGGCCCTATAGTTTATTGTTTTGAACAGATAGACAATCCACAGATAAGTTCCTGCTTCCTCGGCTCGAATTTGCCGATTCATTTAAAACACAGACCGGAATTATTGGGCGGAGTAAATGTCATTACAGGCAAGATATTCAGTCTAAACCACGACGAAACAGTCAAAGATGTCGAATTTACCGCTATCCCATATTATTGTCAGGACAATCGCGCAGACAGTGGTCGTATCGAAGTCTGGATGCCGGAGGAGCAAGAGTTGGTTAAGCCGCTGTAGAATCCGCCATTGCCAACTTAACCAAGGGTCGACTTCTATTTCTGTTGTTAGAATGATACCCGAACAGTCCGAATGAAAGGATTGATTCGGCGAGCAATCCTGTAGGGCATATTTTTTTGTGTCGTCAGGAACATGGCTAATGGAGACGGCGCATAGAGCTGTCATCCAAACCATACGAGTTTGACTGCCGAAACTGAGCGCGTTTCGACGAGTTCAGAAAAGAAACAGAAGGGATATCGCAACTTGTCGAAGTCGCCGGAATCGATTGCGATCAAACAGACCCAGAGGAACGGCATCAACTGAGCGGCCTGTATTTTGCGGTTGGATTATATCTGTATAATTCACGCATATATCCTCTAATATCAAATCTTTACAGAAGCGACCCATATTGTCTATTTTGAGAAAGAAAGGATAAGACAAGGGCATAAATAGCGGGATGAGTTTCTGGATCTAAAACAAACTTTTTTTGTTGAAAATCCTTTACTTTATATGGAGGCGGGGGGATTCGAACCCCCGTCCCGTGACATTTCCGGTCAGGCGTCTACATGTATAGTCGTTTTTTTGTCATTCGCTCCTGCGGGCGTCAAACGACAGACTCCTGCATTTGCTATTTCACTAAAGTCTTGCTATCCGGCCGTGAACGAGCCGTTCAGCACAGCCCGCTGTGCGACGCTCCAAGCAAACCCGCGGGCAAAGTTCGCCGGAACGGGCCGCGTATATTACGCAGCCATTCTGTACTGGTTGTTGCCAGTTATCATTAGCAGCGGATGATTTAGCAGGCCAACCGCTATCCTGCACATGCGACCTGGCCTTCTACCTGTCCGGTCGAAGCCATTCGCCCCCGATTCACTTGCCAAAGGACCTGACACGATGATACCAAGTTTTTCAAATTTTTCAAACGGTTTAAAAATTTTACGAAAATTCAACTGAAATATTTTAATATCGCCGGTTTCGAAGGATCGAAATCACCAGCCAGATGCCAATGACCGCCGCCGTCAGATACCCCGCCACTCCCAGCGCCTCCAGACTGATAATACCCAGTACCGTCCCTTTCTGGGCCACCAGCATGCTCGAACCGATCAGCAGAGCCGCAATAATCACGGCAAAAGCGATCCGATTTGAACTGTTATCCAGCGTTCTATCCAGTTCCTCCAGATGTTCATGGTGTACGTGAATCTTAAACTGTCCCCGCCGAAACTTGCTGATAATGGCGCCGGCATCCTCCGGTAAACGGCCGGCCAGTTCCCCCGCCTCCTGAGCCGCCTTGCCAAGCTGGCGGATTAGCGCACTGGGCTTTATCGGCTCGACGGTAAACTTCCGCGCATACGGCCTTAAATGCTCAATAATCTGAAAGTCCGGATCCAGCCCGGTGGCAAAGGATTCAATTGTCATCAGGCATTTGAGCATCAGGGTAAAATCCCGCGGCGGCTCTATATGATGCAGTCGAATGATCTCAAAGCCCCGTCGGATGGCCTCTCCAAACGGAATATCCTTCAAAGGCAAATGCGAATAAGAATCCAGCAGATCCTCCAGATCCCTGGCCAGTTCCGCCGGGTCCGTCCGATCCCCGATCAGCTCCGCCCGCTCCAGACCATGCAAGACCTTCTCGGCATCACCCTGCACAATGGACAGGACAATCGTCTGCATCAAAAACCGATCCTGCCGGTTCAGCCGCCCTACCTGCCCAAAATCAAGCGGCGCAAGTACATTATTTTTCATCACCAGAAAATTGCCGGGATGCGGATCGGTATGAAAAAAGCCGTACTCAAAAACCTGCTTCAGAACAAAATCCGCCCCTCGCCGGGCCAGCTCTTTGGTGTCATACCCTTCCTTTTGCAGTTGCTCAATCTGCGACGGTTTTATGCCGTCGATATGCTCCATCGCCAGAATCCCTTCCGTGCAATACTCCTCGAATATCTCCGGCACATGCACGGTCAGATCATCGGCAAAATTCTGCCGAAATCGCTGCAGGTTTCTTTTCTCATAGGATAGATTCACTTCTTTGAGAACTGCCTGGGCAAACTCTCGCACCATTCGCTGAGGATCAAAACCCTCGGCTCTTTTCATCCGGACTTTCAACAAGGCCGCCAAATCCTCCAGGATCTCCAGTTCCGTTCGGATCACCCGCACAATCCCCGGCCTGCGGATCTTGAGAGCCGCTTGCCGGCCGTCCCGGGTTTGGGCACGATGCACCTGTGCGATGCTGGCAGCGGCAATCGGAACCGGATCAAACTGCGCAAACAAAACCTCTGGGTCGTTTCCTAACTGCTGTTTGATCTCCTGACGTATTTTCTCGATTTTTTCCGGCGTGACTCGATCCTGCAATCGTTCCAGCTCTTCAACAAAGTCTGCTGGAATCAGATCCGGTCGAGTGCTCAGCAATTGCCCCAGTTTGATAAAGGTCGGCCCCAACTCTTCCATCGCCAGCCGCACCCGCCGGGCCAGCTTTGTTTGAGCCAGTTCTTCCCGTCTTGCCGTCGGCAGCCCCGTAGAACCCAACCCTACCTTAAATCGGCGCGCCATAATTCCGGCCAGTTCCTCAAAGCCGTATTTGACCAATACGGCCATAATATGGCGGAACCGCGCCAAGTGCGCAGCCGTACGCCTGAGTCGGTAAAACAGACCTCGCAACGCCATACCCTCCTAACGACTCAACAGTTGATCCAGCTTTTCCTCGATTCGCTTCAGATCGTTTTTGGTCGCAAGGGGCATCTGGGCAAGGACCTTTTGCAGTTGTTCAGAGATGATCTTTTCCAGATCGGATCGGCTCTTGGCGGCCGTATCCAGGATCTCTTTGACAAAACCGCTTTTCTGCTCTCGTTTGAGCTTGCCTTTTTCAACGTACTCTTCAAAAATCTCTTCGGCCTTTTCTTTTGTCAAGCTCATCGCGCCAAGCCCAGCCAAAAAAATCTTATCCAGTGTCTCAAACATGGTACGCTCCTTTCCTGGTTTGAAATGAAGACTTCGACAACAAACGTTTTTCGCTGCCAAATATATTATACTCATTTGTTCCGATAATATCAATCTTCCGGGAAATAATGTGATGAAGTATGTCTTTTATTTTCCATTTAACTTATTAGTATAAACATTTATAATTAGACTGCATATATTCTGAATTATAACTCTCTAATATCACGTTTGTTGCTACAATCTATACGATTTCAAATCTATGAAATAAACCAAATTTTTAATTTTCTGATTAAAATGGGCCTGAACAATCTTTTCTAAAAATCAACGCAATGAGTGAATAAAATTTCCCGACATATTATGGCCGATTGGGTCGTCTGAATAATGAAAATCGTCTCATGTCTTGATTGAAAAAAGTAAAATAGGTATAATGTATGGAATAAAATGGCATTTATATATCTACTATTGATCCTTTAAATGAAACGAACTTATTACATAGCATTTTTATGCATCTTTACGGGTATCAGTTGCGGGACGATTCTAAACGGGAGTTTTGAGATCCCAGACCCCAATCTCTCAGAGTGGTTTATTCCTCCCTTGTACTGGAATCGTGCTCGGAACAATTCGTATAACGACTGTTATGTGGGCTTGCACCGCGAGTTTGCACCCACCCCCCAATATGATAGAAATATCGAGATGGTTCACTGGAAAATTCCCGCCCCATATCATGGGTCCAAATTTGTCGTTCTCTCTACGGGAGACCTGGGCCTGGCATCCGATCCGCTCATTACTGAATCCACAATGTGGCAAACCGTCACCTTTCAACCGGGCCATCGCCTATCGGGCGCCTACTACTTTGGAACCTGCGACTTTATTCAATACAATGACTATGGAAAAATCTATCTCCAACCGGTCGATCCCAACAGCGGCCTGCCGGAAGAGATTGTACTGGCCTATTCGGATGTCCTTACCGTCGGGGATTTTAAATCAACCAATCAATGGGTCCCCTTCTACTATGATTTTACAGAGCAGACCGCCGGCACTTATTATCTAATTTGCACAGTTAGGGATATGCTGGATACCATCTACAAAAGCTATCTGGCAGTCGATGGGCTGAAGGTTTGCACCCCTCTATATGAATTTGGGGATATTAATATGGATTGCTCTGTGGATATCCAGGATTTAACCATTTTGTCCGAGGCCTGGCTGTCCTGGTGCCCAGACCCCAATTATATCGACGGAGATCCAAATACAGTGGCTACAACCCCGATTCCGCCTGGTTTTATATATGACCCTAATTCCATTGATCCCAATTGCCCCTGTCAGATGGCCGATATCAACAAAGACTGGACAGTGGATATTCTCGATTTTACCATTCTGACTGATAACTGGCTCAAAAAAGGTTACTGACCTCTTCAATCCGTTTCGGCGCTCTCAGAAGAGCCCGATCAGGAGACGGCCGGTCTGGTAGACAATCAGAGTCGCCAGATACGCCAAAGCAGTCAGCCCCGAAAACTGAAGCAAGGC
>JAKJEN010000128.1 GCA_022705405.1 Planctomycetota bacterium
CCGGGCGATCTGGTGCTGGATCCGTTCATCGGGTCGGGCACGACCGCCGCGGCCGCCTTGCAGTTGAACCGGGCGTATTGCGGAATCGACATATCAAATAATTATGTTGAAAATACGCAAATGCGTCTGACCAATATAAAAAATACGGCGTCCCAAAGTCTTCCGGCAGGCCTGAGTTTGCATGAAGCGATTGAATTAAAACGGCTTTTCTTTGAAGTGGGTTGTTTGATCGATGAGTATGCCAAAAATGAAAAATTAACCGCCATTGTGACCCGGCTATTTCATCATCGCATGAATAATGGCAAATCGTATTCACAGGATCAGGTCCTCTCGGCGCTGGGGGAAATGATTTCATGGCCTATGAAAAAATAAAGCGATCTCCGCTTCTGCTCGTCGGTTTGATCGCTTCGTCGGCGCTGCTGACGATTTGTCAGGCGCCGTTTGATCAGGCCTGGGCCGCCTGGATTGCCTGGGTTCCGTTTCTGCTGGTTTGCAGACCGCAAATTCCTCTGCGAAGGCTCCTGCCGGGGTCGTATCTCATCTGGCTGATTTACTGGCTGGGCAATCTATACTGGCTGATCGAAGTCACTTTGCCTGGATATATCGCCTTTTTTTTTGTGCAGGCCTGCTACGGTGCAATCCTGGCCTTTTGTGTACAGTTCATTTGCCGCAGACAATGGCCGCTGACGTTTTTTGCCCCTCTGCTTTTAGTCGGCGCCGAGGCATGGCAGGGCGTTTTGTTTACCGGATTCAGCTGGTATTTTCTCGCTCACAGCCAGTACCAAAATCTGCGGTTGATTCAACTGTGCGATATCTTCGGACAGTTGGGCGTTTCGTTCCTTATTGCAATGGTCAATGGGCTGCTCGCCGATCTATGGCTTGATGCGGATGCCGGAAGATTGCTGCGCCCAGCCAACCTTGCAAAACCGGCGGTTGTCGTCCTGCTGCTGGTCGGGTCGTTAATCTACGGCAGCCGGCAATTAAACCGCGCCGATCAATACCGCTCAGACGGGCCAAAGATCGGGGTTGTGCAAACCAATGTGCCTTCTCATATCAAAGAGATCAGTGAAAATGGTCCGGCGATCATGCAGACCCTGCTGACGTTAAGCGACGCCTGTTATGATGCGGGGGCTGTCTTGACGGCCTGGCCGGAGACGATTGTTTTGGCAGCCCTGAACTCTGATTACCTGTTTTATCTTTCGCCGGATGATCCGGCCAATCTGTATGACCGTCAGATTCGAGATCACTGTCGGGGACGCGGATATGTTCTGGCCGGCGCTCATGCCCTCAAAGTCGGACTTTCTGCCGGTCAATATACAATCACCGATCAATATAACTCCGCCTTTTTGTACAGTCCGGACGGTCTTCAAAGCAGCTGCCGATACGATAAAATCCACCTGGTGCCTTTCGGGGAGTATATCCCGTTTAAGGATTCGGCCCCCTGGATCTTTCGCATAATCCTTGGCCTGAGCCCCTATGACTTCGATTATAATCTGACGGCCGGTAAAAAATTCACCCGCTTTGAGATTGAACAAGACAGCCGTCGGTTTGGTTTCGGCGTTCTGATCTGCTATGAAGACACAGACCCCTTCGTGTGTCGAAAAATGGTATTTAATGAAAACCAGGCCCGCAAAGCAGATTTCCTGGTGAATTTAAGCAACGACGGCTGGTATGTCCGATATAAAAATGGAATGATTTATCCGAGTGTTGAACTGGCTCAGCGAACCGCCATCACAGTTTTTCGCTGTGTAGAAAATCGGATCGCTGTAGTCCGCAGCGTGAATACCGGAATTAGTTGTTTGATTGAACCGGACGGCCGGATACGAAATGAGTACCAGGCCGGTACGCTTCCCAAAAATGCGATGGATCGAAAAGGTACAAACGGGGAGGGTTGGTTTGTGGATCGGGTCCCGCTGGATTCAAGAATTACCTTTTTTACGCGATACGGCCGATGGCTTGATGTACTGCTGCGGATTGGATCGTTGACAATTTTCGCGGCGGCTTTATACGATGGCTTTAAAAACCGATCAAAAAGGAATTTAACATGAGATTGACAGGAATAGGCATTGCGGTTGTTTTTCTGGCCTTCGGATGTGAACAGAAATCAGCCCCCGTACTTCAGGTCTCGCCCTTAAAATCCAGTTCGATTGAATCGCTGGTCCCGCAGGCCCAGGCCATCTTAAAAGCCGGCCTGGAGGATTCCAATTCTTACATCCGAACCCCGGCCGTGGAGATCGCCGTTGAAACCAGTCAGCGTCAATTCCTGCCTCGAATTTTACAATTAACCGAAGATCCGGTGGTGACGGTGCGATTTGCCGCCCTGGTAGGGTTGGGGGATATGAAGTGCAGTGCCTGCAAATCGACAATGGAGCAAAAAAAGAAGGATCCCAATCCCAATGTGCAAATCGCCGCAGCATACGGACTGGTCAAGATCGGCGGCGCTCAATATCACAACGATATTCTTCGGGCCTTAAACAGCGGCGACCCGACCGTAACGGCCAACGCCGTTCTTTTGCTCGGGAAGATCGCCAATCGTAATGACAAAGCCCGTCTTTATGCCATTCTGCAGGATGAAAACGCGCCGGATAAGGTCCTTTTTCAGGCGGTCGAATCGCTGGCCCGTCTTGGCGACGCCAAAGTATATAAGGACAAAATCTGGCCGTTGTTGATCAGCAAGTACCACGATGACCGAGTCTGGGGAATTCGCTGTATGGGCGCTCTGGGCACGCCGGAAGCCCAAACCGCCGTTCAGACCATGCTTCAGGATGATGTGCTGGAGGTGCGTCTGGCGGCCGCCGAGCAGTTGGGCGCCTTCAAAGACCGCTCCGGCATCGACCTGATTGAAAAATATTTTAACCAGAGGCCAAACCTCGACGAAACCTCTTTAGCCAATCAAATGGCTGTGTCGGCCATCGGAAAGATCAGAGACCCCAAATTGAATGGATACCTGCCGGCGGCCCTGGCCAGCAAATCCCCGATTATCCGGCTGATCGCGGCAAAATCTGTTCTGCTTCAGACGAAATAATCTGTTTCTGTGAATATAAGCCATGTAAAATAAAGAAGTTAAATAAATATTAAATCGCCTGTGATTCAAGACAAAAATACGTCAAAATTGGTTCCTATCCGGGCTTCAAGACGTTATTTTCGCCGTCAAATCAATCACAACCATCGCAGGAATAATCTTTTAGGACTAAATAAAATTATCTTGACCTCTGAAGTTTGGGGCCGTAAAATCCCGATATTTAGTTCAATAAAGGATTGTGGGCGATGAAAGAAAAAAGCCCCGGAAGGGCTTTATGAAAACAGGAAATCTCTCGAGATAACGGAGGTTTAAGTTGAGTCAGTTAACAAAAATTTTAGTCATTTTATTATCTTTATTCGCAATCTTTTTGTGCGGGGCGATGGTCTCTTTTGTTGTCAATACCAACAATTACAAAGTACTGTACGATCAGCAGAAAAACCTGTTCTCCACCTCACAGGCCGAAGTTGCGGAACTGAGTCGGCTCTATGATGAACAGAAAGGAAAAATGGCCGAACTGCAAAGCCAGTTGGAATCCAAGATTCTGAATTTGCAGGAAAGCAACAATAAATTGATCGCCGACCTGCAGAATGCCGAGCGGCAAAGCCAGGAATACCAGGCCCGCGCCGACAGCAGAAATGGGGTATTGACGGGATTCGAACAGAGCATCCGAAGTCTTCAGGAATCCCTCCGACTGACCCAGAGCCAACTGGACCAGGCCCGCGCTCAGGGGATCAAAGATTCCAAGGAACTCAATCAGATCACCTCGCAATTGCAGGAAAAATTGGTCCAGATCGAGTCTCTTGAGGCCGACCGCAGACGTCTGCTCGAACAGAAAAAGCAGCTGGAAACCCAGGTTGGATCAGGGTTTGTTTCAGCCCCTGCACCGGTCAGTGTAGTCACTCCGCTGGCCGGCCCGGCTCGTCCGGCCGCCGGCATAACCATTGGCGCAGACATTCGCGGCCTGATTACAGAGGTCAGCGCCAACATGGTGACCCTTTCGGTCGGCGCCGCCGATGGCGTGCAGAAGGGAATGGTCTTTCATGTGACCCGGGGCGACCAGTTCCTCTGTGATGTGGCTGTGACGAATGTGGATATTAACAAATCCGCCGGCGTGCTGGAACTGATCCAGCAGCAGCCCAGAATCGGAGACACCGCAAGCACCAGACTTTAAGAAATTGGATTGGATATGGCCAAATTAAAAGATACAGCCGCCAATGACGTATATACAGCGATCCTTGCTTTGGCTTCGCTGACCGTATTAGCCACAGCTGTGTATGCCGCCCTGACTTGCTGGCTTTATTACGGCAGCGGCTTGTGGGAATTTACGATCCAGGCGATACGGTAGCCGGGATCCGAGACCGAAAGACCTCTTTCGGCGGTACAGGACCGCTGGTCGGTGGCAAGACGGCGGTTATCTGAATTGAAGGGAGTCATAGTGATAGACACAATTCTGGGCTGGTTCAGCAAAGACATGGGCATTGACCTGGGCACCTGCAATACCCTGGTCTGTGTTAGAAACGAAGGAATTGTTCTCAATGAACCCTCCGTTGTGGCCGTTCGCAAAGGAACCAACATCGTTCTCAACAACGGAGAAGCGGTCGGACTGGTCGCCAAAGAAATGCTCGGCAAAACACCCGGCTCCATCAGCGCCATTCGCCCCCTGAAAGATGGGGTGATCAGCGATTTTGAAATCACCGAAGCGATGCTCAGCTATTTTATTCGAAAGGTCCACGGGCGGGGCCGATTGTTCAGCCCGCGTATCGTGATTGCCGTTCCCAGCGGCATCACCACGGTAGAAAGACGGGCGGTCATCGAAAGCGCCGTGCGGGCCGGAGCCCGAAAAGTCTTTCTGGTCGATGAACCCATGGCCGCAGGCATTGGCGCAGGACTTCCTATTACCGAACCGACCGCCTCGATGATTGTGGATATCGGCGGCGGCACCACTGAAATGTCGATCATGAGCTTGGCGGATATCAGCACCTGTGAATCCATTCGGATCGGAGGGGATGATTTTGATGAGGCCCTGATTAACCATTTGAAGCGAACCTATAACCTGCTGATCGGAGAAGCCCGCGCCGAGCAGGTCAAAATCCAGATTGGGTCGGCCTCTCCGATGGAGCAGGAAATGACGATGGAAATTGCCGGCCGGGATACCATCTCCGGACTGCCCCGCAAGATCGTAATAACCAGCGAGGAAATCCGGGAGGCCTTCCGCGAACCCATCGCCGGCATTATCGAAACGGTGATGCGGACGCTGGAGCGGGCGGAACCGGAACTGGCCGCCGATCTGATCGATAACGGCGTCTATATCTGCGGCGGAGGTTCGCTCCTGCGCGGCATGGACACCGTGCTGTCCAACGCCACCGGACTGCGGGTCATGCACGCCGAAGATCCGCTGACCTGTGTGGCGAGGGGGACCAGCATCTATCTGGAAAATCTGGAAATGTGGAAAGATACCCTCGATGAAAGCGGCTATTCCTGGGATTAGGAAATTACTAACCGGGGACGCCGTTTTTAACCGATATGCTATGTTATGGCAGCCAGAAAAATTCACGTAGCGCCGGGAACGTTGTTTCTTGCCCTGCTGATTGCAGGATTCATCCTTTTGTGGCTTCCTCAATCCCTGACCTATCATTTAAATTTCCTGTTTTTGCGGGTTTTTGACCCTCTTTTGCGTCTGGGAAGACAGGTCGAAATAGAAGGAAGCCGCACGCATTCGGCGCCTCAGGAATCCATCGATCCGGCCGAATACTACAAACTGAAGAAGGCCTACGAAAATCTTTCCATCCAATACCAGACGCTGCACCGAGATTATGAAAAACTGAGCCGGATTCGAAAAGAGGTGCCTCTGCCTTGGGCGGGACTGGTTCTGGCTCAGATTACCTCCTCGACCCGCGGCGCCCGCCATGAACTGATCCTCAACCGCGGCGCCGATCATGGGGTGGCGACCGGGCAAATGGTTTTATCGGAAAGCAGCGACAGCGTGATCGGGATTGTGCAGGAGGCCTCCGCGCGGATGGCAAGGATTCGGCTTCTGACCGATTCGGCCCAGAATCTGGAGGTTCGAATCCGCCGCAATGGAAGCGATCGGGAATATATCGGCCGGCTGACTGGCGACGGAAAAAACGCCTGCCGAATCTCGCTTTTATCGCGCGACTACGATATCCGCCCGGGAGATATGGTCTTTGCCGCCGCCCGTCCCGGCGTTCTGGAGACGCCTCTGGTGATCGGAGAGTGTTCACAGGTTCGTCCGGATGATGAACACCCTCTGCTGTGGGACATCAGCGTAAAACCCTTTGACGACGCCTTTGCGCAAACTGTTGTGGCGGTCATCGTTCCGCTTACGACAGAATTTGAAAAAAAGAAATGACGGGAAACATCGATGCGATGGTTTCTTTTTATTCTGATTATTCTGACAGCGGCAATCCTTGAAGCGGGCAATCTGCTGAATCTGATTGCCTTCGGCCAGGGACAGATCCGCCCGAGCGTCTTGATCATCCTGCTGGTCTATTTCTCTTTGCGGGCCGCCCCGGAACAGGCGATTATCGCCTCGTTTGCTATCGGGTTGACGGCCGATCTGGCCGGGCCTGTGATGGGGCCGAATACTGTTTGCCTGGGCCTGGCCGGCTCTCTCCTGGCGCAGACGCAGGGATTTCTGAGCGTCCGGCGTCCGGCTTTTCAGGCCCTAATTGTTTTCCTGACCGCTTTGCTGTCGATAACGGCTTCGCATTGGCTGGCTGTTTTAAAAACGTCTTCTGCGAATTTGGCTTTTTCAATCCAGATTTCAAATGCCCTCTACTCGGCGGCCGCAGCACCTGTTTTATGGCCGATGCTGAATTTCCTGTGGAAGTTTCTGTGTCCTCCTGTGCCCGGGCGAACCCCCGGAACCCGAATCAGCCATGTATAAACTGCGGCTTCAAATTCTGATTGGATTATTTGTCGCCGTCGCTCTGATTTGTCTGTTTCGACTGGCCGATCTTCAGTTGTTTCAATCCGATCAATACCGGAAGGAAATCTCCGAAAAGCAAATCTTAAAACCCCAGCCGCTGCCGACTCTGCGAGGGCAGATCCTGGATCGCAAGGGCGCTGTTCTGGCTAAAGATGTCCCTTCTTTTTATGTCCTTGTCAATTACCAGTTGACCCGACTTCTGGACGATCGGTTCTGGCAGGGAATGGTTCAGCGGCAGGGCGATGACGAAACAGACCCCGACCTGATCCTGGCCAAACTGAAAGCGCGATACGCCGACGATCTGGATCGGCTCAGTCGAATCCTGGATTTTGGAACTCAAAACCGTCTGCCCGGCACGCCGGAGATTACAGACTCCATCGCCCGTCTGAATGACCGGCTTTGGGAAATGG
>JAKJEN010000129.1 GCA_022705405.1 Planctomycetota bacterium
TCTCAATATAGTTTGGATCAACATCATATCGATACCGAAACCGCATCCGCACTGACTCGGCTTTGCCAAACAACTCCCAAGCCGTCGTTTTCGGTTTGATCTCTACATTCCGCCCGCCCAGTCGCAGATCACCTTCCGATCCTTCGATCTTTTTATCCGACAAGAGGTTGATCACCGGCGTGGGGCACTGCGGGTCCATCTCCGTGCTGCCGGCTTCCTTAAGACCGCACACCGTTTGCGCAAATTCTATCACCGCCGCCTGAAATCCAAGACAAAGCCCCAAAAACGGTATCGCCTTCTGGCGCGCATACCGCACGCAGGCGATCTTCCCTTCTATCTCTGAAATCCCAAAGCTCCCCGGCACGACAACGGCATCTACATCCTTCAGATGTTCCTGCACATTTTTGTCGGTCAGACCTGTAGTCTGGATCCATTTGAGATGGATCTTACAGCCCAAATGAATACCGGCGTGTTCGAGGGCATTGAGAACCGAGGCATAACTGTCCCGCACCGAGGTATATCTGCCCGTAATCCCGATGGTCGCGCTGCGGTTCTCCCGCCCGATCTTCTCCGTAAAATCACACCATCTGCCCCATTCCTTCCGTTCGTGTCCCAGGTTGATGCGGTCCTCGATCTTCAGCATTCGGATCACCTCAAAATCCAGTTTGCAGTCCCGTAAAATTCCCGGAATCGAATAGATGCTGGCTGAATCGTGCATGCTGACAACCCGCTCAAAAGGCACATTTCCAAAAACGCTCATCTTCTGGCGGGCCTTCTCGCTGACTGGATTTTCCGCACGACAGACGATTATATCCGGCTGGATGCCCATATGCATTAATTGTTTGATCCCCAGCTGCGCTGCTTTGGATTTCTGTTCGCCCAGCGACCGCGGTTCCAGAATATAGGTCAGCGCCACAAAACAGGCGCTGCACGGTCCTTCTTCATAGGCCAGTTCGCGGATCGCCTCGATATAAAAAGCGTTTTCCAGATCGCCCACCGTGCCGCCGATCTCCACAAAAACCACATCCGCCTTGGACAGCATCGCCAATTGACGCAGTTTGAGTTTGACCTCTCCGGTCACATGCGGAATCATCTGGACATCCCGGCCCAGATAGTCGCCATGGCGTTCCTTATGCAAAACCGAACTGTAGATCTGCCCGCTGGTAGCAAAATTCGCGCGGCTGAGATTCTGGTCCAGCATCCGTTCGTAAGTCCCCAGATCCATATCCGTTTCCATCCCGTCGTCCAGAACAAACACTTCTCCGTGGCGAAAAGGATTGAGCGTTCCAGAATCGAAATTCAGGTATCCCTCCAGTTTGATGGGGGCCACCTTCAGCCCCTTATCCTGCAGAAGCTTGGCCAGACAGGAAGAAAAGATCCCCTTACCCAGACCGCTCATGACCGTACCCATGACAATTACATATTTGGTCTTGCCTTTCTGATAGCCCTTCGGCAGCGGCAGAAAATATTCGTCCGTATGTGTTGTATCGCTGATTTTCGCGAAAATCTCTTTCCTGTCGGTCATCACAATCCAATTCCTCACAAAACCACGCTACTGTGATTGTCTTGTCTCCAATCGTTTGATAAATTCCTGATACTGCCGAGGCGTATCGATCCCATCCCAGGCCTTTTCTACCATAGCCGTCAGGATCGTACCGCCGTTTTCAATCGCCCGAAGCTGCTCCAGTTTTTCGGTTTGCTCCAGCGGACTGGGCTTCAGCCGGGTAAACCTGATCAAATACTCTTTTCGATACGCATAGAGTCCAAGGTGCCGTTTATAAAGTCCGGTTATGCCAAGCCCTGCCGATTGCCGATCATAGGGAATCAGAGATCGCGAAAAATACAACGCCCGACCTGACAGATCGGTCACACATTTGACGATGTTCGGATCCATTGCCTGTTCGGCCCGCTCGAAGGGAGCCAGCAGCGTAGCCATCTCCGCTTCCGGATGATCAACCAGCAATCGGGTTGCCTGATCGATATAATCCGGATTGATATCAGGTTCGTCCGCCTGGAGGTTCACAACGATCTGACAATCCAGGCCGCCTGCCGCTTCGGCGATCCGATCCGTACCGCTCGGATGATCGCTCCGGGTCATCACACAAGGAGCGCCAAATTCCTGACAGGCACGCAGGACCCGCTGGTCATCGGTTGCAATCAAAACCTGGCTGGCGCAACGGGACTTCAAGGCCTTTTCATAGGTATGCTGAACAAGGTATTTTCCGGTATCTTTGGCGAGAACTTTCCCCTCCATTCGGCTGGACCCGTACCGGGCGGGAATTACCACAATCACCTTCACACATTCTTCCTTGCAGCGTTTTTTATCTTTTTTTCTCAAAAACCACTGCCCGTACAGCATAGGCCGCCCGCCGGTTTCTGTCAACCCCAAAAAAGTTTTTCCCGATCTTGCAAAAATAAATCAATCTGCTATCCTTTGTCAGGAGACTATTTATGAACCGTATCACAGACCCCCGACAGGCCGCCCGAGAGTTTCTCGAAACGATCCGACAAAGCCGCTGCGCCGTCGCCTTAACCGGTGCGGGCGTTTCCACCGCATCGGGAATCCCCGACTTTCGGGGCGCCGGCGGATTGTATTCAAAGATTTCGCCGCAAACCTTCGAAATCGATTTTCTGATGTCCAGTCCGGCCGACTATTACAAAATCGCTATTGAACATATTCATCCGCTGGTTGACAAAGACCCCAACCCCGCTCATTTCATGCTGGCACGGATTGAGCAGCACGGACTTCTGAAGGCCCTGATTACCCAGAACATTGACGGACTCCACGGCAAAGCGGGTTCAAAAAATGTGATTGAATTCCACGGAAATGTGGTCCAATTCTATTGTACGAAATGTGAAAAATCTTTCGACCGTTTGTTTGTCGATCAAAAGATCCGTCGGGAAGCTATCCCTCAATGCGATCTATGCGGTTCTCTGATCCGCCCGGGAATCGTTTTTTTCGGCGATCTGATCCCGCCGGAACCCCTCTATGCGGCCCGCCAATATACCCAAAAGGCCGACCTGTTCATCGCTCTCGGTTCTTCCCTTGAGGTCAATCCTGCCGCTTTGCTGGCTCAGGAGGCCTGGCGAGCAGGAGCGCGACTGATTATTATCAATCGAGGGCCTACCCGCCTGGATTCTGCGGCCTCGGATCGATATGAAGTGGAGTTGACGGAGTTTTCCAACGAAATTCTGTGCGCCCTTTAAATGTAAAAAGGGCGTCTGAAAGACGCCCTTTGATCATTTATCTTTTGAGGAGGCAGAGTATTCTTGTTACCTTCTTTTTCCTCGCAGCACAGCCAGTCCGCCCAGCGCCAGCAGCGCCATTGTTGCCGGTTCCGGAATCACCGTCTCATCCGCGAAGAGCCATATTGTCGAAATAAAGGTGTTGTAAGATTGAGTGGAATAACTGTCAAAGTCCGGATCTACAAGGACCAATGATTTCAGCCGAGCATCTCCGTTGTCATCATCCCAGCACATATCGGGTACAAGATCGCTAAATGCGCAGCCAACGACATCCACCACACCCGATCCCCACAAAATGCCACTGTCAAAAATAAATCCCCCGACATCTTCGTACTGCTCTTCTTCGACAAATAATTGGCCGGCGCCGTGGGTTCCCCAAATAACCTGTATTTCATTGATAGACACAGACCAGTCAATCGCTGCAAACTGAGCTTTGGCTGCGCCGCCGGACGACAAATCCGTCATCATTGTAAACACGCTGCTTACGGTCACATCCTCATCAAAAACCATGACCGGGTCCCCTGATCCGTTGTTGCTCGAATACAATGAAACACTGGCGCCGCCGCTCCAGGTTAGCGTAGACGTCTCATGATCGTATTCAGCATAAACCCCATCGGCCTGCAAAGAATCAATCCTAATACTCTGAAGATTAATCCCAGCTGAGGCAGCGCTGCACATCATAGCCAAAACGACGACTGAACTTAATACCTTTTTCATCACTTACCTCCTCATTCCATAAATTTTCTTTTCATCACAATCCAAAACACACACGCTCTTGCACTTGCTGGAAACTTACATTCTTATTTTTTTCTGCACAGCAGTCCGCCCAGCGCCAGCAGCGCTACTGTTGCCGGTTCCGGAACGGCATCCGGAATTATCTGCAGAGAGGGCAGACTGCTGAAGATATCCTGATTAAAACGAGAAATGTTGGCGGGAGAACAGCCATCAAAGTGCCAGACAGCCCGGAAATCAAGCATTCTCAATAAAGAGCCGCCTAACAAATCTCCGCCGGTTATCGCGTAATGCGTATCTCCGTAAAAAACATTTGTATAATCTCCGGTCTCGGACAGCAGCCAGCGTGAATCGCTGTCGTTCATTTCCGCCGTCAGTAAAACCACGCCGCCGGGATTGGAGACAGGATCAAAAATGATCGTTGAGGTTATTTTGTCTCTCAGCGTTGTGGCAATAATGCTGACGACTGCCGTTCCCGAAGGATTTGTATTGGTGAATATGGCCTGCGCTTTTTGCCCTGACGTATTTTTGAAAAATAGATCGCTGGCAGTGACAACAATGGAACCTTCAAACGAATAATCCCAGCCGCCGCCGGCTACATGGATATTGCCGACATCAATTGCCACCTCGCTGCCGCCTATACTGTTGGATAAAACAAACTGCTGGGCCGCATTGTTGAAAAAGTACGATTCCCCCAAATCTAAGTCAATGGCATCAACATATTTCAACGCTGCTGAGGCAAAAGGAGTACTGATGAGCAGAGAAATGAACAAACCCTTTAAAACCACATTCCTTATATTCATCTTTCCATCCTCCACGGTATTTTCCTGCTTTCTTTAAGAAAGCAACTACCTTTCTTTCCATCTAATTCGACAATTTCCCATAATAACGCGATTTAGTCAAGAAAAATTTTTGTTTTTTTAATATTTTTTTTAATCTGGATATCATTGATACACATATCCATAAAGAAACCGGACAATTGTCACATCCAGTGCATTAATCAGGCCGTCCTGGTTTACATCGCACAAGTCATAATATAACTGAAAAGATTGTTCTTCCAGCGAATTTAACTGACCTCCAAAGAAAAGGCGTACACAAAACACATCCACACTATTGACAATTTTATCGAGGTTTATGTCGGCCATATTATACACCCAAGCTGCATTCTCGCCTGGACCATATGCTATTCGCATTAATGGATCTCCAATTACCACTTCGGACCAACTCAGATAAGGAATCGCCGAATAGGCAGCCTCGACAAAACTCAGATCCGCTCTTCCGTCCTGATCTCTGTCTGCCAACAAGTTATAGAACAAAAACTGGTTATCAATCGCCGCATCAGACTGGGGTTCAAAACTATGTCCAATAGCGCCGGCCCCGCCCGCCGTTATGAAATCAACAATCTTGCACTGGCTGGTTTTAACATCCGAAAAGAGCGTTACCGCATTGAAACTTTCCAGCGAAGTGAACACAGCGCCGTTTAGAAAATTAAACAAATTCCCCCCGCCCGGGCCGCCTGTGGTCAGATAAGTTTTCGTCCGTCCTTCATCCCCATTCATTCCAAAACAGGCAAATCCGATAACCCCCTGCGGCTCTTTGCGAGTCGGCTGATAGGTATATAAAGACGCGAAATCTACCGTTGATGTACAGACCCGGTTTCGGTAGTCCAGCATTACCGGCAATTGATGGGCGTCTTGTGAAAAACCAAAATATAGAGATCCCTGAGCGTAATACTCCTCTGCGAGCATATTGAACGCTTCTACATAATCATCCTTTACGCAGTTGCCCCAGGCATCCGGAGCCGACTGCCCTTCAACATATTCCCAGAAATTAACAGAGGAGTTGTTTAAATTAAACACCCGGTTATAATCTATATCCCCCGAAGAGGCCCTTGGAGCGTCATCAAGAACAACAATGGCCTGTTCCGGTCTTACTCCAATGGCCGGGTTGCTTGCGCGGGCGGCCCGTTCCAGCATTGCACGCACGGAAAACACAGCGCTTTTCCCTTGATTTTTGGGACCGTCCAGGCGGCTGACCAGCATCATTCGGCCGGGACCAAAATGTCGGTTGACTGTACCGTAACCATATTTAGTCCCTTCCATATAAGGACTGGCCACACCCGGCTTTAAGGAAATCGCATAAGACCAGATCAGATCCTCTGCAAACGGAATGTTTCTTTCAAAAAGTGCAAATGAACTTCGGCAGCCCTGATACGGATTGACAATCCGGTTTTCGATCGGACAGGGGTTGGCGCCGTATTCCAGATACCAAAGGCAAGTCAGTTCCGATTCCACCGAAGCCGCGTTTACCTGATCTTCATAGTTCATTACAATCGTATAGTCAGATCCGCCCGGATAGACCACATTTGCAAAAGCCGGCTTGGTGTCCTTAATTCGATACGGAAGCCCGGCGGTCGTAATAAGGATTTTGATTGTATTTTCCAAACCATTGGACAGCAGATAGGACCGAACAGGTTCGGCAATCAGGGTGTTGTACTGCAAGCGGGTAATGATCTCATGAGCCGCCGTTGAACCGGGGCCGCTGCAATCGAGAAGGCCGTTCAACTCCAGGATCTGCCAGTCCTGAATTGCCGGATAATACTGGCGATACATTTTAGCGATGTAACGGCTCGTGTTGCTTTGTGCATTGACCAGAATCAATACATCCGCCGGGCCCAGACTGCCCAATGCGGGAATGGCAAACAGAAAGAAAGAGACCAAGACAAACAGCCGCACCCTTTGCGGATTGACCGCTCCCCCTCGCATTCCTCCTCGTCCTTGCATCACAGATCCTTACAAATATAGGGATTTCCTCTCTCCCTGAACGAATCCTTCTTTCAAGGATTAAAATCCGAACCTTCGTTCGTTTCCGCTGAAGAAGAACGCGTTCAGTTTTTATAGTCTGCCGCTTTTGCGGCTTCTTAGCAGAAAGAAACCCAGCCCGCCAAGCAGGGCAAATGTAGCCGGCTCCGGAACGATGGAAAATACGCGATCCGAGGCGCCTGCATCAAAGGTACCATCTAAATAATTACCCCACGTTCCCGGATTTACAGGGTTGTAATCGCGTAGAATTCCAAAGAAGCCCAGTCCGCCGTCTGCGATGGAATAGGTCGCCTGGCCGACATTCACTCCAACAATCTGAAATTCAGCGATCTTTGTATAACCGCCGACGCCTAATGTGGAATTTACCGGAATAGTTTTTGCATTCATCGCCAGATCGCTGATAGACCCGGATGGCGAGTTGATCCCGCTGGTTAAAAAATCATTTGGAAAAGGCGCTGTGACGGCGATGCTTCCATCGACAACCTGAACAACGCCGCTGCCGCTGACCAGCAGACTTATTTGCCATGAATTCACGCCATTTTGCCCTGTCGCAAGAGGGTCATTGGCATA
>JAKJEN010000012.1:0-287 GCA_022705405.1 Planctomycetota bacterium
TCAGTATGCCAACAATCGACAATACACCCGGACCAAAGTACTTACGCTTGATGTCATCCGGCAAAGGATGATAGACAAATTCGCCGCATTTGCGGCATTGGTATATCGGCTGGACATATTCGATGACTTGCGGCTTTATGGGCGGTATATCCACAATTTGATGACGCAAAGGTTCCTGGTCCGTCGCTTTGAGATGGGGATTGCCACAAGAACACACAGCGGGTTCAAGGCGGATATGTTTGGCGACAAACTCCTGCGGCAAAAGCACTCTCAAATGCGGCGGGGGG
>JAKJEN010000012.1:308-34214 GCA_022705405.1 Planctomycetota bacterium
CCGTTTCTTGCCCCGCGTTTCTTACGCCGCTTCGGCAGTACCCCAACCGGTCCCGGCGGATCAGACGAGGGAGGCTTAGAGGAATTCTGCGAATTCATCCCCAGTCGCCGTTCCAGTTCCTCAATACGCTTTTCAAGCGTTTTAATATATTCCTGCATCACCGGAATCTTTGCAACTTCTGCTTCCAGTTGTTTGATATACGTGTCCTTGTCCATAACGATATTATCGGACAAAGGGAGCCAATTACTGAAATTATGCTAACGAACCGAAATTGAGTGAACGCTTACAAAAATTTCTAATTTTTTATTGAACTCGTCCGATAAATAAAATCGAGCGCTAAACCGAATCGGGCAAAGACAAAAAAACAGACGGGCCAACCATCACGACCCGTCTGCAATCTGAAAACAAATCAACCAATTCTGATTGATAAACTAATACTTAACAGTCACATCAACCATGCCCACATCGTAATCGCGTTTTTCCCCGTTGCGGGTTCGCTCGGCCAGCATATAGGTAGCGCCCAGCTGTGTATTTGCGGCCAATTGATATTTCAGACCGAACCTGTGCCCCTCAAGATTGGTCCCCCCGCCCCCAAAGGTGGCCTCAGACAGAACGCCCAGCACGGAATCGGCTTCCAGTTTGCGGTAGTTATACGACAGTTCCCAGCTGCCTGGGTCCTTGCATTGGCCCAGCGCAGCCCCGATCAGATACGCCGTATCCTGCCTCGAGCGGCTTTGCGTATTGCAGATATAGTCGCCAAATAGCCGCAGCGGCCGCCCGCCGGCCGGAACCCCCAACTCCGCAAAGCCCTGCACCAGATCAAAATCACAGGCATAAACGCCCCCGACGGACGTGTTGCCGTAAAATTGCGTCTCGTCGGTTCCCAGCCCCTTTTTCCCCCGCACATTGCCGTAATTATAGTAGCCGGCGCCGAGCGTTACGTTTGATTTCTTCTCCTGACCGAATTGAAACGTCGTACCGCCCTGCAAGCCCCACAAACTGGTCTCCGCGTCGCTGGTTCGCTCGCGAACCGTAAAGCCGCCGGCGGCGGCGAACACCTGAACCCGCTCCGAAAACCTGGATTTATACGTGGCGGCGATTCCTTCCGGCGTCACATCGCTGTCAAACATCAGATCGCTGTTGCCCACTGTATAATAAGGATTCAGAATTTTTCCGCCCAGGATATTCAGACCGCCAATACGCCGGGGATGATAGTCAAAATACCCCAGATCCATCCAGATATTTTTACTTGAAAAGGCATTGCCCAGGTCCTGGTTGTTGGAGGTGGGCGATCCCTCGTCGCGCAGCGGGCTTTCGCTGTTGCCGCTGGCTACTCGAAAGCCGTAATCGATCTCCTCATTGACCGTCCCATAAATACCGATTCGCGCCTGAATTCGCAGGCGATTGCGATCGTCCGCCGCGGTCGCATCGTCGGTCCACTCATTACGAAACCGCAAGTCCCCGCCGATTTTGACTCGGCTGATCCAGTCGGGAATCTTCGGCTGATCCGCCATTTTCTTTTCCACGGCCCGCTCAACAGCCGCGTGGATGGTCTGCTCATCCGCGGCCGCGGCAATCGGCGCCGGCTGAGACAGCTGGCTCTTCAGAGCCGTCAATTCCTGCTGTATCGCCGCCAACTGGGCCTCCAGCCGGGCAATGCGGCTTTCCTGTTCGCTTGTGTCAGCCGCCTGTGCGACAGCCGACATTCCCAAAGAGATTAGGAGGATCGCACAGAGGGTTCTCGGTTGGCCTTTTTTCATAGCAAATCCTTTCCTGTTCGCAAGTTCCGTAAAATCCGCCAGGCCCCGCCGTTTGTTTTTTCATATGGATCCAGAACCTTAGCCATGTAATAGAAGCGAATCGATAAAATCCGACACCATATCGGTATATTTCCTTATTTTCGTAATAAAATACTTTTTCTGAAGATAAAAACATTTCGACCCGGGGGATATGCCAAATAGACAGCCGCAGATCTTTGGGGCGGGGCAGACCTGATTTCTAACTCTATCAATAATAGCGGGGAGTTTTTTCACAGACGATGATGAGAATGCCCTGCCCGATCAGGCAATGTATAGAAATACCGATATTTATGGGGAAACCGACTGAATAAACAGCAAATCCGATAACCCTGTAACACAAAAAGCCGCCCCGCAGGTATGGTATGAACAAAAAAAAGGGGAGAAATCCGTTTCTCCCCTTGCCATCCAAATCAGATGAAACCTTAGCGCTTTCGCACAAGCAGGCCGCCCAGCCCCAGCAGCAGCATCGTCGCCGGCTCGGGGATAGATGCGGCAAACATATTGCCGACATATCTGTTCACTGGTCCCTCGTCATTTGAAAGATAGGAACCAAAATACATGGTCAGGCCATCAATACTGTTTGGAGCTGTGTTGCAACCCCAAACATAATTTTTAGGGTTTCCCCACCACATATCCTCTGTATCAAATTTAATTGTCACAGTGAATACCTGGCTGGCAAGATCTGGATCAGTCAAACCTAAGCCGTCTCCTTCGGACGCTGTCCACTCCGCTTCAGTTGCATCAAAGGTCCAACCTGCAGGTCCGGTGCCGGCCACGAACTCAAGGGGCTTATAGTCCTCGCCCCATTGACCGCCATATCCATTTTCACCCGACAGCCAGAATTGACTAAGCAACCGGCCCTCGTCAACGGCTGCATTCCAAGTATTGTTGAAGGCTGTCAAATAGCCGCCCGATAAAAATGTCGCGCCTACAGCGCCGCCTACCGCTGGCCCTATCTGACGCATACCCTCATATACTCTAAGAGATCCATCAGAATGACGAGCTGTAGGATCAAAGACATTGTTAATCAAGTCGGCGCCTGTAAACGCGTACTTAACCTGAACAATGGCACCTTGTGCCGTAATAACGGCCAAAGCAATAACCGAAATAAGCATTATTTTTCGCATGCACTTTCCTCCAAAATAAAATTTTTGTTTTCTTTTACTTACCACAGGCCAATTCATTGTTTTCAATACATCCTGTTTATTTCACGATTGGCCGATTTCTGACGTTTTCCTTTCTCTGGCCGTCAAAAATTATATTCCGATTTACAAAAAAGGAGCCGGCTTAAAAATCGGCCAGTGATCTTGGGCCGGCCCCATCGAATCAGTTTTTATGCCCTGCGCTTTCGCAAAAGCAGGCCGCCCAGCCCCAGCAGCAGCATCGTCGCCGGCTCGGGAACTTGCGCGATAACCATCGAATCGCCGATGGTGCCCGATCCAAAATTTACCAGTAAAGTTTTCTTATCTGTCTTATACTCCCCATGATACAAGTCATAATTGAAACTGCCCGGAACCCATGGATCGCCCATTAAATACCAATATAAGCTCGCCGAAGGATAGCCGCTGCCCTGCGAATACAATCTAAGGTATCCAAAGCCATACTCATTGTCAGGATTATTGCGATCGATGGTGATCTGCGTTGGGCTGATGTGCACATACACCGTGGGGTCGATGACGGCCGGGTCGATGGTGTAAGAACCCGACGCTCCAGTGAGAGTAAAGGAGGCGGAAGAAATTACGCCCGTATCCGGATCGGCAAGGATCGTACCCGACACATGGTCTGTCACGCCTGTTACACCATCCATTTGATAGGCCGGATAATCCACGATATAGTAAGTCTTCAGTCCCGCCTGAACTGCGCTGTCTATTGCCATAATCGCAGCAATTACTAAAAGAATTGTCATTACACGTTTCATTTTACTTTCCTCCAAACTAAGGTTTTTGTTTTCTTTTACTGATCACAGACCGATTCATTGCTTTCAATGCATTCCGTTTGTTTCACAAAGCCGATTATTTCTGACATATTCCTTTCTCCGGCCGCCAAAGATTTTGGGGTTTCCTTATGTTCCGATTTCCAAAAAAGAGGCCGGCCTAAAAATCGGCCAGTGATCTTGGACCGGTCCCATCAGAACAGAGAGTGATTCCTCCTCCAAAGAATCAGGTTCTGTACGTTCTGTTGTCTTGTTCCATACGCATATCAAACTGTTATGCCATTGTTTGCAAGATGACAGGTCCGTTTGCAGATGCCGCGGAGTACTGTAATTAGTCCGATCATTTAATTTGTCGGAGCAAGTAGTCGTACCGCCGTAGTAATTGTGCTGTACGAATCGGAGAACTATTCGCTCATCGGCATCCGTTACTGACAGGGAATCGAATAGAAGAAGAAGAAGAAGAAGAAGAAGAAGAAGAAGAAGTACGATTACTGCATTCATTTCCTCACCCTCCACATGCGTGCATTCGCTGTCAGGTCATTTATTTCTTGTCGTCCAGACAGCCCAATCTAAATAGATTTCCAATAAAAAGTCAATCTTTTTCTCAAAAAAAAAGTTTTTTTACGCCTATTCTAAGATATCTATTGTCCGAATCGAACAATTCGTGCAACGGGGGCAGGCCCAAAATCTGAACTTTTTTAAAAATTTTTTATTCCTTTTTTTCCATCAATTTACAAATTTTTCGGCAGTTTTTACCCCGCCGGTTTTCAGTCAATTTGTGCAACTCTGCGCCAATGGCAGACAGGGACAGTGAAAAGAAAAAAGGAAAAAAGGAGAAAGAAAATGGACTTTGAATTTGAAATTTTCGCAGACGACGGATTGAAGGAAACCTTCGTCCAGTGGCTGATCGAATCGCGCTGGCCGACCGTGTCCGCCCGTTTTAGCCGTCTGTGGGAATATTACCAGAATCGCATGATCGGCCCGCAGCGCTTCCGCCATCCCGACGGCCGCGTTGTCGAGTCAGCCCGTCCCTACATTCAGGCCCAGGAAATCGGCCTGCCGGCGCGAATCACCGGCCGGGTCTATAACGACCCGCACGACCCCCACGCCGCCCAAAGCGTACCCGATCTGATGCGCAAGGAGGTCGTCATCGAAAATGATATCGCCTGGCGCATCAACGCCATGGTCGATTTTTTATTCGGTAAAGGAATTACCTGGATCAGCAAAGCCCCCGATGCGGATCGACGCAGAATCATCCAAACCGTGATAAATGCTGTGTTCGAGGCCAACGGGGGCGCCGGTTTCTTTCAGGATCTGGCGGTGCTCGGGGCGGTGTACGGCTTTGCCGACTGCATCGTGCGTCCGGGCGAACGGTTGAACACACGTCTCCAGCAGCCCTCACCGGGCCGATCCGTTCAGAAGGAGGATGCCGCCGCATCCCACGCCTCAATTCTGTCGGCGGCATCGGCAATCGCCCTGGACCTGGTGGAGGCGCCTCGGGCGCTGCCGATTCTGGAAGAACAGGATTACCGGATGATCCGCTATTACATCCAGCATTTTTATCAGGCCCGCAATGAAGCGCCGGACCGCCCATCCCGCAGCCGCCCGCCTCGGCAGGCCGCCGTCACGGAAATCCTCGGGCCGACCGCCTGGCAGCGCTATGAAGACGGCCGCCGGATCGCCCAGGGACTCAACCCGCTCGGCTATGTGCCCGTGGTGCATATCCAGAACATCGCCCAGCCGTATTTCTACGAAGGCATCAGCGATGCCGAACAGCTCATCGGCCTCCAGGACGAACTGAACGCCCGCCTGTCCGACCGCGCCAGCCGCATTACCATGCAGGCCTTTAAAATGTATCTGGCCAAGGGCATCGAGGGCATGGCGGACAAGCCCGTCTCGCCCGGACGAATGTGGTGTACCGACAACCAGCAGGCGTCCATTGAAGAGTTCGGCGGCGACCGAAGCTGCCCCAGCGAAAACCTTCACATTACGGAAATCCGAGACGCCATGGATAAAATCAGCGGCGTCACCCCGGTCGTCGCGGGCGTGCTGAAAAACAAACTCGGCAACCTGACCTCCGGCGTAGCCCTGAAGATGACGTTTATGGGCATGCTGACCCGCAACGCCCGCAAACAGTACACCTACGGACGCGGACTGGGGCAGATCGCACAAATGATTCTCGATATCCTCGACCGCGCCGGCGTGTTTGCAACGACCCTGCAGGAGCGGCAAATCGAGGTGCGATTCCCCAATCCGCTGCCGGAAGATATGACCGAGCGGCTCCAGGAAGCCCTGCTGAAAAAGAATCTGGGTCTGCCGCAGCAGAAAATCCTCGAAGAACTCGGCTATGACCTGACTTGACAAATTTTGCGGGACAAATTCGCAGCCCGCACAAGAACGTGCAAAGAATCAAAACGAAAGGAAAACACACATGACCGACAAGGAACTAAAAATTCAGGAGCTGCCCGATGGCGCAGGCAGTCAGGACCGGCTGGCGCCGGCTGCCGAAGCAATCCGCTACCAAAAGCGCGCCCAGATGGCGGAAAAGGAACTGGCCGACATAAAGGCCCAAAGAGACCGGCTGCAATCGGAAAACCAGACGCTGACCGATCAGATCGGGCGCATCCGTCAGGATCAGCAGATCCGCGCCCAGCTGCTGGCCGCCGGCCCGACCGATCTGGAAACCGCCGAACTGCTGGTGCGCGATCGACTGGCCAACTCGACGGAGCGGGATGTCTCAAAAGTCATCGAGCGGCTGCGTCGCGACAAGGGCTGGCTGTTTGCCCCCCGGCCGATGGGCGGCCCTTTGCGAACTGCGGGACTGCGCTTTGAGGCGGACCGCTCAACGGCCCTGCAGGAAGCGGCCCGCAAGGCCGCCCGCAGCGGACAGCCCGCCGATGTGCAGGAGTATCTGCGGCTCAGACGACAGGTCGTTTGAAAGATGGAACCGAATGAAAAAAAATCGCTATCGCTAATTTGTTGAAGGAGAGTTCACATGAGTTTTACCGGCAAAGCAACCTATACCGCCGGGCCGGATCTGCCCGAACTGGCGCAGGATGTATCCGATCTGGTCGGCATCATCTCGCCGTATGAAACGCCGCTTCTGGACGCCCTCGGCGATCCCCTTCGCAGCGCAACCAGCACCCACCACGAATGGCTCGAGGATGCCCTGCTGCCCAACAAAGACCAAATCGACGACAACGTCATCGCCGTACCCGTCGGCGATACCCAGTTTGACGTGGCCCACGGCGACCGCTTTCGGGCAGGCGATCAGATCCAGATCGAGGGCAAAAAGGAACTGATGCTGGTCGCTGAGGTTTCCGGCAATACCCTGACCGTCGTGCGCGGCTACGCCGGCACTACTCCTCAGGCCCTCGTTGACGGGCAGGTCGTCATTATTCTCGGCAATGCCGCCCTCGAAGGAGCCGACCGGCCCGATACGCGCTTTACCAACCGCGTTCGCCGCGGCAACTGGACGCAAATCTTCACCCACTCGGTCGAAGTCAGCGGCTCCGATCTGGCCGCCAGCCCGATCGGTCTGGCCGATGAGATGGATTACCAAAAACAGCAGCGGCTGCGCGAACTGCTGCGCGATCTGGAAAACACCGTCATCAACGGCGGCCTGCCCAGCTCAACCCCCCAGGGCGGCAGCGCCGTGCGCCGAACCCTTCGCGGAATCATCCGCCACCTGAAGACGCAGATCTTCAACGTCGGCGATACCGGATTTCCCGCAGGCGAGCAGCTGGATGAAGCCAAAATCAACTATGCCCTGCGGACGATCTGGGAAAACAGCTCCGCCGGCATTGATTTGATTGTCGTAAACGGATACCAAAAGCGGAGGATCAACAGCTTCCTGTCCGGTTCGCGGGCGTTTGGCTCAGCGGAAACGACCTATCGAGACCGGGTCAGCATGTACGAAAGCGACTTTGGTCTCTGCCGTATTGTCACCACACGGTGGATGCCGCAGGATGCCGTGCTCCTGCTGGATTCCAGCCGAGTGGCCGTTCTGCCGCTGGCCGGGCGAAGCTTCCACTTCAAGCCCCTGTCCAGCCGAGGCGATTATGAGTGCGGCCAGCTGATCGGCGAATACACTCTCGAACTGAAAAACGAGGCCGCCCACGGAATTATCCGAGGACTGGCCGCCAGTTAACGCAAAATCGGCGGGGCCTGCGGCAGGACACCCGGATCGTCGGCAGAGAGGGCCGCCAGGCCCCGCTCTTTGAAAAACGAAATCAGAAATACAAAACCTTAGATCTTTGTCTTTTCCGCAAAAGAAGGCCGCACCGGACTGCGGCCCAGGGCGGAATTCAGGACAGAGAGGAGTTTGACGATGAACGCGTTTTCCAGCGATGTGGATTTGCTCCGTTATGAGCCGACCGTCTTCAAAGGAGCGACCTTTACGGGCCAGACGCTCTGTCGCGGCCATAATGGTCAGGTCTCCGGCACGGTCTTTTTGGCCTCCGGAGAAAATTTCCTAAGCAGGCAGATTCGGCCGGGGCATGTGATATACCTGTCCGACGGCGCAGGCAATATCGACGGCGTTTATGAAATCGTCAGCGTGGATGCGTCGGCGCAACTGACAATCTCGGCGCTTCGCCCCGATTCAAGCGCCCAGCCCATTTCGGTCGGAACCGCAGCCAACCTGCTTTACCGCATCGGTACCTTCGACGCCCAGGCCGCGGATGCAGCGGAGATTCTCACTCAGATGCTCGCGATCCGACCCGGCCGACCCGACAGCCCCTACTCCGTTGCCGATCTTGTCGATGTCGGGCCCTTGCGGCCTCTTTCGACTCTGATGGTCCTGCAAAGAATTTACAGCGGATTGTATCAGAACAAAGAAACCGACGGGGTGTATCTGGCCAAGCGAGATCAATATGAATGCCTGGCACGCCAGGCCGCCTGTCGATGTGTAATCCAAATCGACGCCGGAGCCGATGGGATTTATGAAAAGACCCTCGCCGGCGATGTCATCCGACTGATAAGAGAATGATACGCCGATCATCCGCGCAAAGGATTATCGCCCCGGATGCCGATTCGAGGCAGAACTCAGACTTGCAGGCGGGCTCCCGGCCCGCCGAAAAATTGAAGGAGCCAAGATATGGAAAACAACAAACAGCAGACGGAACGCCGCATCAGCGTTTCGCTCATCCTGCAACTGGTCGCCCCGGCCGCCCTGATCCTCGGCAGCTGGATCAATCTCCAGCGGCAATTGGATCTGGTAGCCCACGATGTCAAACTGCTCTTGAACAATCAGGAAAAATTTGCCTCCCGGCTGGAGGTCCTGCAGGAAAAAATTCTCTCCCATGACTTCCAGCTGCGAGCCCTTCAATCCGGGCCGACCCCCAAGCCCTCATTTTAAAGGAGGATTGGTTTTGGTCTGCGCCGCTCCGACAGAAGTACCGCCTGCCGGCTGCATGGGCTGTCGAAGAGCCCTTCGTCGGGCGGCCTGCTGTTCTTTTTTCTTGTCCCAGATCAGATAGGCAATCCCGCCGCCCACCAGAACCAGGCCGCCAACAAGAAAAACCACCGTCAATAACAAAAGAGTACTTGTACTCATCGCTGTCTCCTTAAAGGCGATTGTAGAAAAAAAGAGTCAGAAATGCAAGAAAAAAGGAACAAAAAATGAACTGTAAGATCGGATTTTCAGTCATCGTGTTGTTTGTATGCGGATGCGGAGGGTTTCGTTTTGCCGCTACTGAGGCGCAAAAACAGAATGCCTGGCTTCATCAGCGAACGGCCCAACTGACAGCTGAACAGGCCGCAGCCGAAACTTCCTCAAAAACGCTTCAGGATCTGGCGGCTCTGTCGGCCCTGCAAAGTCAGGCATTTATTGCAGACTGCGGCCTGCCCGAGCGGGTCCCCTCGGCCGCCTCTGCGGAGCAGATTCTAAGTTCCGCCGAAGCCATTGCCCGACAGGCCCAAACCGACGGCGCTCGGCGGATCGATCCCTGGTCGGCCGCCGACGGCCTGATCGAACTGGGCATCGGACTGGCCGGACTGGTCGGCGGAATTTATGGACTCAAAGCCGCCGACTTTTTCCAACAAGCCCGCGAAAAATCAAAGGCCCTGCGAGAAATCATCACCGGCAATGAATTATTCAAGCAGATGCACGCCAAGTCGGCTCCGGCATTCAAAGAGGCCCATGAAAATCAAAGCCCGTCCACTCGACGACTGGTCGCCGAACTGAAAAACGCAGGGTAAGCGCTCTCCTGCATTAACTCCGGAGACCGAATTTACGATTTACCATTCGGATTTGCTTGTTGACATCCGTTTCGGCCAGTCGTAAGATACTTTTCCGGTATGCAGAAAACCCGCGCAAAGCAAAGGACGCGGCCCAAGCGAAATTTTGATATAGGGAGACGAGGCAATGAATCCTTCCATTTTTAAGGCCTATGATATTCGCGGAATTTATCCGGATCAACTGGACGAAAAGGCCGCCTGGAAAATCGGCCATGCCACGGCCCAGTTCCTCCGCTCCATGCTGCGCGGCTATGAGCGCGGCCTGTCCAACGCCCAGAGCGTGTGCGTCGGCTATGATATGCGCACGCACAGCCCGTCGCTGGCCAAGGCCCTGATTGAAGGCATGAACGCCGCCCGCACCAATGTTATCGATATCGGTATGATCGACACCCCGCAGATGTATTTCGCGATCAATCATCTGGGCACCTGCGGCGGCGTGCAGGTGACGGCTTCGCACAATCCGGCCAAGTACAACGGATTTAAAATCTCCGGTCAGCAGGCCAAGCCCATCGGCGCCGATACCGGCCTAAAAGACATCAAGCACATCGCCACGGCCCTGCTGCATACCCTCGGCCGCCCCGACGGCTCCGTCGAGCGCTGCGACCTGACCCAGGAATACAAACGCCATGTCCTGAAGTTTCTTGAGCCCAACCGGCGATCCCTTAAGGTCGTCGTGGATGCCTCCAACGGTATGGCGGGCAAAATGGTTCCGGCCATCTTCGGCGATGTCAGCGACTTGGAACTGATCGGCATCAACCTCAAGCACAACGGAACCTTCGTTCACGATCCCAATCCGCTGATCGAAGCCAACCTGGCCCAACTGCGCCAGACCGTTCGGGACAAACAGGCCGACCTGGGCGTGTGTTTTGACGGCGACGCCGACCGGCTTATTATCATCGATGAACAGGGTCGCTCCATCGGCTGCGACCTGCTGACCGCCCTGATGGTGCCGTATTTTCTGGCCAAGAATCCGGGCTCGGCGATTGTCTATGATCTGCGCAGCAGCCATGTCGTCCCGGAAGAGATCATCAAACACGGAGGCACCCCCCGCCGCGAGCGGGTCGGCCATGCCTTTATGAAGAAGACCCTGCGCGACAGCCACGCCTGCTTCGGCGGCGAACTGAGCGGCCATTTCTATTACAGCGACAACTACTATGCCGACTCCGGCATGATTACTCTGGTTCATGTGCTCAACATCCTCGGCGCTGCCGACCGGCCGATGAGCCAATTAATCGCTCCGTTGAGGCGATATCCCTCCAGCGGCGAAATCAATTTTGAGGTAGAAAACAAGACCGCCGTAATGAAGGATCTGACGCGCAAATACAGCGAAGGGCAAATAGACGATCTGGACGGCGTGACAATCCAGTTCAAGGACTGGTGGTTTAACGTGCGCCCCAGCAACACCGAGCCGCTTTTGCGATTGAATGTCGAGGCCAAAACCGAGGAAATGCTCAAAGAAAGACTGACCGAATTGAAAGACTTCCTCGGCCAGCCGGTCGACCATTGATCCCTGCGCAGATCAGTCAGGGTCGTCTGTTTGTAAAAAACGACAACGGGCTTTTTATTAAAAATCAAATTTGAGGCCTCTTTTTTGACCTCTGAATTCCGTAATTTGACCGTTTTTCGACCTTATTTTATAGGCAGAAAAACATTTGATTAAAGGTGTGTTTTGTACATAATATTTTTATTTATTTGAGAACTTGGGCGAAATTTGGCTGGTTTTTCATTGACGGGGCCGATAACATTCGATATTATAATGTGACCAGGGAGGGGCAGTCAGATTAGTTTTTAGTTCGACAAGACGTAGAGTCGGAAATGATTCGAAACGGCGAATCCGGAGGTAAAAAGAGCATTTTGAGCCGCACCAGGCACACAGGGTTCACCCTGATGGAACTGCTGGTAGTCGTCGGGATTATTACCTTGCTTCTGGCGATTGTCCTGCCCTCTCTATACAAAGCCCAAGGCCGTGTGCGAACCGTCACCTGCCAGTCGAACCTCAAGCAATGGGGCATTTATCTGGTCATTTACGCCAATGACAACGGCGGTTTTCTGCCGACCAACAGCCGCGACTGGCTCATTCGTGTGCAGCCGGCCGCAGACATGGCCCGAATTGCCGGCGCCGGAAAATCGGCCTCTTCCAATGACGGGCGAAACAGCGTGGCTTGCTGTCCGACAGCTGTTAAACCTTCCTCCGACAAAGAAGGACAACCGTTTAATGCCTATACCATTCAGGGCTATTCCTCCGAACCGCTGGCTATCGGAAGCTACGGAATCAACGGCTGGGTCTGCAATGCCCCCTCTTCGGAGACCCAAATCTACGGCGTTTCCACGCGCAATAACTGGAGGCGGTTTGATGTGGATGAAACTCCTTCAAAAATTCCGCTGGTTCTGGACAGCATGTGGATGCGGGCATTTCCGGATAACACCAACTTCCCTCCGGAAAAGAACGGCGATTTTGATAACTGCGACACCACCGGAGCGGGGCGGCGGCAGATGCGGCATTTCAGCATCGACCGTCATGAGGGCGGCACCAATGGAATCTTTCTGGATCTGTCCGTCCATCGAATTGGTCTGAAGAAATTATGGAAGCTCAAATGGCACCGCGGCTCCGATCTGAACGCCGCTCCGCCTATCTGGCCCGATTGGATGGCAAGTCTGGCGGACGATTGATCCGCGTTTTCGACCTATCCTCTTTTCTTATAAATTCCAGGCGCGAGCAAACGCCGCAAAACTTCGATCATAGGTCTTTTCTGCATCGGACGGAAAACAGCAGGCGGGCAGTTGTCGGCTTTTGAGATGACTTTGCAGGCAGTCGCAGCAGATCCCTTTGTTGCTGCATCCCGGATACGAACAATTGCAAAACTTCAGATTCCTGTCTTTCTTGCACTCCATACTAACCTCCAAAGAATTCATCAAAGGGAGATCTCAAACCGCAATTCGGCGGATTCGGGCGCCGACGGCGTTGAGCTTTTCCTCGATCTTTTCATACCCGCGGTCGATATGATACACTCGCTGAACCGTCGTGGTCCCGTGCGCTGCCATACCCGCCAGCACCAGCGCCGCAGAAGCCCGCAGATCCGAAGCCATCACCGGCGCTGCAATCAGCCGATCCACCCCCTCGACAATCACGCTGGGGCCTTCTTTGCGCAGATGTGCCGCCATTCGATTCAGTTCCGCCACATGCATAAATCGGTCGGGAAAGATTTTTTCTGTAATCACGCTGTTGCCTTCAGCCAGCGCCAGCAGGGCCATAAACTGCGCCTGCAAATCTGTCGGGAAGCCCGGATAGGGCTGGGTGGTAATGTCGGCCGGCTTCAGTGTTCCGGCATATCCAACCCTGCACCCGCCGGCGCTTTCTTCCACCCGGATTCCAATTTGACGAAAGCGATCCACTACCGCCAGCATCTCGTTGATCGGACAGTTACGAATTTCAAGGGAGCTTTTTGTGATCGCCGCAGCCGCCATAAACGTGCCTGCTTCGATCCGATCTCCAATTACACGATAGCAGACCGGATTTAAGCGGCTGACTCCTTCGATCACCAGCCGCGGCGATCCAATGCCGCGAATTTTTGCTCCCATGGCATTGAGGCAGTTGGCCAAATCGGCCACCTCCGGCTCACAGGCGGCCGATTCGATAATCGTCGTCCCTCTTGCCAGAGCCGCCGCCATCATCACATTATCCGTTCCAAGCACAGTCGTGCCAAAAGGTCCGCCAAGAAAAATCTGCGCTCCGACCAATCCTCCCGGAGGGGCCTGAGCGACAATATAGCCCTCTTCCAGATGGATCTGTGCGCCCAGCGCCCTCAGACCGCGCAGATGGATATCCACCGGCCGATCTCCGATGGCGCATCCGCCGGGCATAGATACCCGGGCCTTGCCGAATCGAGCCAGCAGCGGCCCAAGAATGCAGATGCCGGCTCGGATTTTTCTGACGATATCATACTCGCCGACCGGATTGTTCAGCGGGCCGCTGTCAATTTGCAGCGCCGCATCCGGATCGCGGGCGACCCGGGCGCCCATGCTCTCCAGCAGCATCCCAAAGGACTGAATATCCGCCAGATAAGGCGCATTGGGAATCTTGCAGACCCCGCCGGGCAGAATCATAGCCGCCATAATCGGCAGAGCGGAGTTTTTGCTGCCGGCCACCTCGATGGTTCCGGCCAGCTGGACCGGGCCTTCAATTTCAAAAATATCCATATTGCTTTTCCTTGCTAAACAGGCGTTTTTTTACTATAACACGCGATCCCGAAGAAGGCAATCACGGACTATGGAAAGATTGGAAATGATCCGGCAGATCCTGTCCTCGGCCGCTGAATCGGCCGGCTCGTCCGATGCTGCGCCCGCGCTGCCGACCCAGGCGGCTGTCATTCTCTGGACGCTCAATGGGATCGGCATAGTTCTGCTGCTGATCTGGACGATTCGCTGGAGAGGGCGAAATCCCCTGTCCGGCTGTCCGATCCGTCGACATCGTCTGCCGCTGTGGTTTGTCCCCTCGCAATGGCTGATCTGGATGTTCGGATCCTTCCTTTTGATGACGCTCAGCAAAGCTCTGTTTAAGGGCAAAGACGACTGGCGGTTTGAAATTGCGTTGAATATAGGCGGAATGCTTTGGTATGGAATCCTATTGTGTCTGTTTCTGACCGTGGCACGGTTTGGTTTTGCCAGGGGATTAAAGGGCTTCGGTTTGAACTGGAAGACAACCGGCAAGGATCTGCCGGCCGCCGCTGTCACGCTGACGGCGGTTATGCCGCTGATCTGGGCGGCGCTTCAGATTACTCTGCTGGTCGGACAATGGCTGGTCGGCCCGGATTTTACCATGGACCAGCACGCCTCTTTAACTGCCCTGAGCGACTTTCCGCAATGGTGGATGCGGGCAGTAATTGTCCTCCATGCGGCGCTGGTGGTTCCGCTCTTTGAGGAGACGCTGTTTCGCGGCCTGCTTCAATCTACCCTGACCGCGTATTGGGAGCGTCCCTGGCTGTCGATCCTGACCGTATCGATCTTGTTTTCGCTGATGCATCCCTATCCGACCCATCTGCCCGCCCTGCTGATCCTGTCGCTGGCTCTCGGATATGCCTATGAAAAAAGCGGCTCTCTGCAGAGGCCGATATGGATGCATATTCTTTTTAACGGAACCAACATCACGCTGGCGCTGCTTGCTTCCTGAGGACCCGCAAGAACGAGCTCGCGCGAATATCCATTGACAACTGTTTGTCCCTGTCGATACAATCCGATCTGAATGGCGGCGTCTTAATTTTTCAATAAGCTCTGGAAGAAATTATGTGGCTGAATGCATGGCGAAAAAGACAGATCTCTGTGCGAAGATCTCTGAAGAATACGTATCTCCACAAGATCTGGGGACGGCAGTTATTTCATTCAATGCTCTGGAAGATTGACCGCCGATCGATCGCAGGGGGGCTGGCTCTGGGACTTTTTATCGCATTTACGCCGAGCATTCCCTTTCAAATGCTCCTGGCAACCTGCGGGGCGATCTATTTTCGTGTAAATCTGCCGATTGCGCTGGCCTGCTGCTGGATCACGAACCCGCTGACAGCCCTGCCGGTTTACACGGCCGCATGGAAACTGGGTAAATACATCATTGGGGACATCGAATTTATCCAATCCTTCCTTGAATTTTATGATTTCAAGGACAAAACGGCTCAATTGATCCTGCAGGGACTTTATTTGTGGACCGGTTCACTGCTGTTTTCTTTTGTTTCTGCGGTCAGTGCGGTTGCCGCAGTGCACCTGCTTTGGAAGATTCCACTGCCGCTTAAATCTCGGATGGCGCTGAAAAAAACTCGCCGCAAACGCATTCAAAATAACGAAGAGGGGGTTCCTGACTCCACTACCTCCTCCTCCGACCTGCCAGAGAATCCGTAAAAAATTATCCTCCGTCTTCTTTTTAAAAGGGTTGCCTAAATTTCAGGGCCTCTATATAATTTTTTTATCTCTTTATGTTGCAGGAGAAAAAGATATGTTCGTGTTAAACTGCGGTCGCTGTGCACCGCGAAATGATTCTATGGACAACCCGGAAGACCCCGAATCGTGGGCAGCCGTCGGCCCGTCCGGCAAGGCAGCGCTGAAGCCCTAAATCGTACCGCGTCTGCTTTCGGCCGCTCGGCGCCCCGAGACCCTAACGGAGGCAGACTATGATCAATCCCATCCTCATACCGGAACTGAAGGAACTGATTCATACTCAGGACAGCGAAACGTTTAGCAAGTTCTGTCAGCAAACACACCCGCAGACGGTAGCCGAACTGATCGCCGGCCTGGATAGCGAGGAAATTTGGGAATTATTGCGGATGCTGGAGGTCCCCCAGCAGGCGGAAATCTTTTCTTTTCTGGAACTTGATAAGCAGGCGGAACTGGCCACCATCCACAGCCACAGGGAAATGGCCCGGCTGCTGGAGGAAATGCCCCCCGACGACCGGGCCGACCTGGTACAACATCTGGATGAGTCGCTGCGGGAGGAGATCCTTCCCCTGGTAGCCAAGGCCGAGCGAGAAGATATCCGCAAACTGGTATCGTACGAAGAAGGCACCGCCGGCGCAGTCATGAGCACCGATTATGCGGTGCTGCGGCAAGAGATGGGCGTTCTTCAGGCCATCGAACAACTCCGGATGCAGGCCCCGGGCAAGGAGACTATTTATTATGTGTATGTGGTGGATGAGGCCCGAAAGCTGATCGGCTTTGTCTCTCTGAAAGATCTGATTGTCGCCAAATCCAGCGAGACCGTTCTGGATATCATGCACACCGACATCATCCAGGGCAAGGTAAGCGACGATCAGGAAGTCATTGCCAAACTGATCGAAAAATACGACCTGATCGCCATTCCCATTGTCGATGACAAGCAGATCCTGGTCGGCATCGTTACCCACGACGATGCGATGGACATCATCCGCCAGGAACAGACCGAGGATATGGAAAAATTCATGGGCATCACCGGCAGCCACGAGGTCGGCGATTATCTGAAAGTCTCTTCCTGGGATCATTTCACCAAGCGCATTTATTGGGTGGTCGCCCTGGCGGTTCTGGGTCTTTTTTCCGGAATGATCATTCACAGTTTTGAAAGCACTCTGACAAGTTTGCTGATTCTGGCCCTGTATATGCCGATGCTGGCCGATACCGGCGGCAATACCGGCAGCCAGTCGGCGTCGGTTGTGGTGCGCGCCCTGGCTCTCGGCCAGCTTCGTCCGCGAGATTTTCTGCGGGTGATCTACAAAGAACTGAAGATTTCAATGGGAATCGCCGTGGTTCTGGGAATATTGTCATATCTGAAGGTAGTCTTTATTTCCAGAGGTATGGAGATTCCGGTTGGTTATTCTCTATCCCGAATTGCCCTTGTCATTGGGCTGGCCCTTGGCATTCAGGTGGTCTCCTCCACGCTGATCGGAGCGGCGCTGCCGCTGGCGGCTGCGCGAATCAAACAGGATCCGGCGGTTGTGGCCAGTCCGGCCCTGACGACAATTGTTGATATCACCGGTCTGCTGATTTATTTTACAACCGCCAGACTTCTGCTGGGGGTATAGCCAATGAACAAAACATTCAGCCCTTCTTTTCATACCCTTCGCTGGGAGGGAGGAATAGATGGGACGCTGCAGCTGCTGGACCAGCGAAAACTGCCGCAGGAGAAGGAATATCTGACCTGTCGGGCTGTTGATGATCTTGTCGAGGCCCTTGTGTCTTTGGCGGTTCGCGGAGCGCCGGCTATCGGCGTTGCGGCCGCCTACGGCATTTGTCTTGGGATGCAAAAGGCCGCGGATCATGCTCCTGCCGGCGCCCTGGCCCTGCTGGATGAGAGCAAAGCCAAACTGGCCGCCAGCAGACCCACTGCGGTAAATCTGTTTTGGGCCTTGGATCGGATGAAGAAGGCCGCCTGCCGGTTTTTTGCCGAACAACCCGCCGCATCTGTTCCGGATCTGCGCCGCCGCCTGCTGGAGGAGGCAAACGCTATTTGTGAAGAAGACAAACAGATGTGCCGGGCTATCGGACAAAACGGTCTGTCTTTGATGCCGGAAGATGGCGGCGTGCTGACTCATTGCAATGCCGGGGCGCTGGCGACGGCGGGCATCGGGACTGCCCTGGCGGCGATCTATGCGGCCCATCAGGCGGGCAAGCGGTTTACCGTCTATGTGGACGAGACGCGGCCGCTCCTGCAAGGGGCTCGGCTGACGGCATGGGAACTGGCGCAATATGCTATTCCATCTGTTCTGATCTGCGACAATATGGCGGCCTGGCTGATGAAGCGCGGCAAAATTAAAGCCGTCATCGCCGGGGCAGACCGAATTGCCGCCAATGGAGACACCGCCAACAAGATCGGCACGCTCGGGCTGAGCATCCTGGCCAAACGCTTCGGGATTCCGTTTTATATCGCCGCGCCTTCCAGCACATTTGACCTGTCGATCTCACACGGCCGGGATATCCCCATCGAGGAGCGTTCGGCAGACGAGGTGCACGCCTTCGCCGGCCGCAGGGTTGCCCCATCGGCCATTCCCGCGTATAATCCGGCTTTTGACATAACCGACGCGGCCGATATCACAGCGATCATCACGGAGAAAGGGGTTTTTTATCCCCCGCTGGAGAAGGCCATCAAGGACTATCTGGAGCCCAAATGAGAATTTTGTTTGACCTGCTGCATCCTGCGCATTATCACCTGTTCAAGCATGTCATCGGCCGGCTGCTGCGGGAAGGACACCAGGTCGAGATCATCGCCCGCCAGAAGGACTGCCTTGGGGATCTTCTGGCCGCCGGCGGTCTGCGGCATCATTTGATTGAACGCCGCCGACAGAACCTGTTTGTACTCGGTATGGAAAGCATCAGGGCCTGTCAAATGGCAATGCGAATGAACCGGCGGAAACGCTTTGATTTTATGGTCGGCATCTCCATCTCCATCAATCCGGCGGCCCGACTGGGCGGATCGATTGCCGTTATGTTCGAGGATGACGACGCAAAGGTCGTGCCGGTCTTTGCCAAACTGGGTTATCCGCTGGCCCATTATGTAGTCACTCCGCGATGTCTGGAATTTGAACAACACGGCAAAAAGCACCTGACCTATCCGGGCTACCACGAACTGGCGTATCTGCACCCGAATCATTTTACGCCGGACCCGACCATTCGCCGACAACTGGGGCTCAATGAAGGGCAGCGTTATTTTCTTGTGCGGCTGGTTTCTCTGACGGCCCATCACGACATTGGAGCACGGGGGCTGAGCCGCCGGCAAGCCCGACAGGTGGTGGATAAACTGTCCGCCCATGGGCGGGTTTTTATCAGCGCCGAAAGCGCCGTCGAACCCGATTTGAAACAGTACCTGCTGCCGACGCCGGCGGACCGGATTTTTGACGTGCTGGCCGGTGCGGATCTGGTTGTCGGAGACAGCCAGACGATGGCCGCTGAGTCGGCCGTACTGGCGACGCCCTCGCTTCGATGCAACAGTTTTGTCGGGCGGATTTCATATCTGGAGGAATTGGAACATCGTTACGGGCTGACCAAGGGCTTTCTGCCGGCCGACTTTGACCGATTGCTTGAGCAGATGGAGCAGTGGCTTTCGGATCGGCAGTTGAAGCGGAAATGGATGCAAAAACAACAAAACATGCTGGCCGAATGCGTCGATGTGTCCCAGTGGATTTACGATTTGCTGATGCGGCTTTATCAAACGCATTATTCCGAAAAAAACAGGACTGAACATGCCGCGCCAAGCGCCTAAAAAAATTGCCTTTGTATTTGGAACACGGCCGGAGGCGATCAAACTGGCGCCGGTGATTGAGGAATTCCGCCGGCGGGCCGACCGGTTTCAAACGCGAATCTGGCTGACCGGTCAGCATCGGCAAATGCTCGATCAGGTAATGGATACCTTTCAACTGAAGGCGGACCGGGATTTTCGTCTGATGGAACCCAGCCAGAGTCTGCACCGGCTGACCGGCCGAATTTTAAAAGCGATGGAACAGGCCCTGGGGCAGGAACGGCCGGACTGCATCGTGATTCAGGGGGATACGACAACGGTACTGGCCGCGGCGTTGGCGGCATTCTATGAGCAGGTTCCGATTGCGCATGTGGAGGCGGGTCTTCGCACCTATCAGCGCTATTCCCCGTTTCCGGAGGAGATCAATCGGACGCTGACCAGCCGGCTTTGCAGTTTTCATTTTGCGCCGACTCCGCGAGCCAAAGACAACCTGCTGCGCGAGGGGATACCCGCCGAAACCATCTGGGTGACGGGCAATACCGTCATTGACGCGCTTGATATTGTTCTTCGGCGCCTGACGGATCGCCCGCCCTGTCTGCCGGAGGGCTTTCCTGCGGCTCAGATCCAGTCGGGCCGTCGGATGATTTTGATTACCGGACATCGCCGGGAGAACTTCGGGACCGGCTTTGAGGCGATTTGCACGGCGATTGGCCGGCTGGCCCGCCGCTATCCGGAGGCGGTATTCGTCTATCCGGTACATCTGAATCCGAATGTGCAGCAACCGGTTCGCCGGATGCTGGGCGGACTGGCCAATGTGTCGCTGATTGAGCCGCTGGACTATGAGCCGTTTGTCTGGTGCATGAAGCAATGCTGCCTGATCCTGAGCGATTCGGGCGGAATTCAGGAGGAAGCCCCGCACCTGGACAAGCCGGTACTGGTGATGCGCAAGACGACGGAACGGCCGGAGGCGATCGAAGCGGGCACGGCCCGACTGGTCGGCACGGATGCGGAGACGATTGTGCGTGAAACTGCGCGACTGATGGACGATGCAGGCGAATATGAAAAGATGAGCCGGGCGAAAAATCCCTTCGGAGACGGACAGGCCAGCGGCCGAATCGCCGATGCCCTGACAGAACGATTGTACGGATGTACTTCTATATGCCATTGAAGATAGCCACAATTATTGGAGCCAGACCCCAATTTATTAAGGCCGCTGCCATAAGTCGGGCAATAAATACAATTAATCAGAACGACGGATCTCCGCTTATCCATCAGATTCTGGTCCATACCGGCCAGCATTATGATCGCAATTTGTCTCAAATCTTCTTCAACGAAATGGAGATCCCCCAACCGCACTACAATTTGGAAGTCGGAAGCGGACCCCATGGCAGACAAACGGGGCTGATGCTTGAAAAAATTGAGGAAGTTCTAATTCATGAAAAACCGGATCTTTGTCTGGTTTATGGAGATACGAATTCGACGTTGTCCGGAGCGCTGGCAGCCGCCAAACTCCATATCCCCGTCGGCCACATCGAAGCAGGCCTGCGTTCTTATTTTCGCCAAATGCCCGAAGAGATCAATCGTATTTTGACAGATCACCTTTCTACATGGCTGTTCTGCCCAACGAATACAGCCGTAGACAATTTGAAAAAAGAAGGTATTAATAAAGGAGTGTATCAAACCGGAGATGTGATGTATGACAGCATCTTGTTTTATTCTCAAAAGGTAAAGGCCCGGGAGCATGAGCTGCTTGACCAATTCCAAATTCGCGCCGGACACTATTATTTGGCCACAATTCACCGCGCTGAAAATACAGATGATCCGGGACGACTAACTGAGATTCTTGCCGGATTGAATGCAATCGCCTCGTCGGACTGTCCGGTTATTCTACCGTTGCATCCGCGAACGGCTCATTATATCAAACAGCATCGTATATTTATCTGCAAAGCTGTGCATCTGATCGAACCGGTTTCATATTTAACTATGATCGGGCTGGAAAAACAGGCCCGACTGATTTTGACTGACTCCGGCGGGGTTCAGAAAGAGGCCTATTTTCTCTCTATTCCCTGTGTGACGCTGCGAGACCAGACCGAATGGATAGAGTCAGTCCAAGCGGGTCGGAACCGGCTGGCCGGAGCATCCAAAGAGAAAATCATTCAGGCCGTAACCGAGCCATTTGCACAACAGAACATACGGCCGGAGACTTATTACGGAAACGGCCATGCCGCTGAAGTAATTCTGCAAATTCTTCTTCGCCCTAAAGACTCTGTGTGAAAAGGTCGTATTCATGAACATCCTGATGGTTTTATCTACAAAGAAATATCCTCCGGATCGGCGTGTGGAGCGCGAAGCGCATGCCCTTGCGGCGGCCGGACACAACGTCTATCTGATCGCCCGTCGAGGGCCGGGCCAGATGAAGGTGGAAATTGTCGAGGGGGTGCATGTCATCCGAACGCCGCTGCCATTTCAGAAAATCAAACCGATTGCCGATACGATTTATTTTTACGCTCAGCGGTACTGGATTTATTTTGCGATCCTGCGCGCCTGTCGCCGATACGGCATCCAGGCGCTGCACGTACACGACCTGCCGTACGCTTTTGCTGCGGTTCTGGCGGGCCGGCGGCTGAAAATTCCCGTTGTCTTTGATATGCATGAACATTATGTTGAGGTATTGGAGGATAGTTTTAATACCAGCGTATATCGAAAATACAAGCCCTTTTCGGCCCCTTTATTATGGCTGATGGCCCAAGAGGAAAAATATGCCTGCCGCCATAGCACAAAAATAATCGTTATCGGAAATGAACATATCGACAGACTGATTCCTCTGGGGGCGCGAAAAGAACAATTTGTTGAGGTAGCCAATACAGACGACCCGGAATTTCTCGCCTCGATCCCGATTCAGGAAGAGATTGTCAGACAATATCAAGATTCAACGAAGTACACATTGCTGTACATCGGCGGCTTTAATCCGTTTCGCGGACTGGATACCGCTATTAAAGCCATGCCTATCGTCCTTAAGAAAATTCCTCATGCTCGGCTGCTTCTGGTCGGAGACGGCGAAAGTCGCCGGGAACTGGAAAAACTAACGAAAGATCTGCACTTACAGGATCATATCATTTTTCCGGGTTTTGTTCCATTTCAGCACGTGCCGACTTATATTCGGATCAGCGATGTCTGCCTGCTGCCGCTTTGGGTCACTGCGCACATAGAAACCGGCATAACGAACAAGTTCTTTCAATATATGATCTTCGGGAAGCCCATGATTGTCAGCAATGCTCGTCCGATGGTTCGGGTCATTAACGAAACCGGCTGCGGTTTACTATTTCCAGATCGCAATCCTCAGTCTTTAGCGGAAAAAATTATTGAATTGCAGGACAGAGAAAAACAAAAAATCCTCGGACAAAACGGCTACCGGGCCGCGCGAGAAAAATATAACTGGCAAACAACTGTGCGCTCTTTACTGTCGCTGTATGATGAATTGACAGAACTCAAAAAAAAGGGCTGAAGGAATACCCGCAGCCCTTTTCGAAATAAATCCATTCTATCTTTTCCTGCGCAGGAATAACCCTCCTGTCGCCATCAGCGCTATAGTCAAGGGTTCCGGCACGGCATACGAAACACAGATCCCCGCAGGCGTCGTAAAATACAGAGCCGACATATCCGGAGTAACATACGGATACGAGTCCATCTCCAGATTCGAATTGATATTGAGCCGTTCGATGTTTCCAAAAGGATCGCTCAAAGAGGCACGGGTGGCCATATAGAGATCCGCTGTTGTGTATCCGTCGCGGATCGAAGCGTAAAAGATCGCCAGCCCATCCGGCATAATATGGGGCGTATAAGAAACGGTTCCGTCATTGAGTTCTGAAACAGCAACGGGATTTGTAAACTGATCTCCTATTGAGGAACGCGTGGCCTTCCATATATTATAAGCGCTCGGCGAAGGAGTACTGTAATACACCGTTAATTCATCCGGCATCAACGACTCATAGGCGTTGTATTGAAGATTCTGATGAATTGCCGTAAAAGCCATTACATCCTGCCAGGGATCATTGACTGTATTGCGCTGGGCCATTCGTAAAATAGTTTTGGTTGTTTCCCCTTCATGCCTGGCATAATACATCCTCAGGTCATCTGCAGAGACCCAAGGGGAATAAAGCCGCTTTCCAACGTACAACTCGCTTATCTCAACGACCGAGGAAAATGGATCAGACAAGCTGCTTCGAGTTGCTTTCAGAATCCGGCTGTTTCCGTCGTTTCCATTTCGGCAAAAATAGATGGTCAATCCATCGTTGCTCAGATATGGATCATTTGCCTTATTTCCTGTAGTTGGATCATTGAGCTCTACGAGCAGGACGGGTTCGGACCAGATGACTGCCAAGGCAGGGGCAGTCAGGCACAACAGAACAAGATAAAGAAATGATTTCATGATTCTTTCCTCCCAAAATAGATAGAAACGGTTTCTATACAGAACGCTTCTGTATAATTTCTTGGTCAGCAGGGAGTCTTTCCTCTTCCCTTTTTCGCCTTCTTTACCTATGTTTTAGGACTTTCAGGATATCACATCTTCAGAAAAAGTCAAGTCTATTTTTCCTAAAGTCCCAAACGAAACATATCCATTTCAAAGGTATTTCTTTTGGAGATTTTGATTGTCCACAAAGGTTTCGGGCGGCTTTTTTATAGATTAACAGATTCAGAACCTATAGAATCTGTAAAAAGGACTCTGGATTGTCGAATATGAGTTCGGGAAATCTAAAGCAAAATATAAAAACCCAGTTCGCGGGAAATATTCTATTTTCTCTGCTGATGGCAGGGGTGGCCCTGCTGACGGCCCGCGTTCTCGGCCCGGCCGACCGGGGGCTTTTGCGCCTGGCTCAATTGCTGCCGCTGATTTTAACGCGGGTATTCAGTTTTGGGCTGGAAGTTTCAGCGGCCGCCTTTCCCGGGCTGTATCCCGATCGCAAACCGGAATTATTTCTGCATACCCTCCTGCTCAGCGCAGCCGGAACCCTTCTTTCAATCCTCCTGATTCTCCTGTTTTTTATCCTGCCGATCCCTCATGGAGAGTTCTCATCCCTGACCGGCGCCCTGATCGGGCTGAGTCTGCTTTACGTGCCTGCCTTTCTGTTTGCGCAGAATCTGATGACTCTGGTTCGCGGCTGCGGCCAGATCGGGCGGTCTGTTTATGTGCAATTGATCCAGACCGCCGCGCTGCTGGCGATGCTGGTAATCTGCGTTTTGATCGGCCGATTGACGGTTTTTCTGTCTCTGCTGTTTTTTACTCTCTGCTGCCTGCCTGGGATCGGCTTGGCTTTGTGGTATCTGCGGCCGATCCTGCCTGTGCGGTGGACGGCAGACAGCGGATCGCTGCTGAAGAAGATGCTGCATTTCGGAGCCCAGATCAGTCTTTCCAATATCGCCTCTTTTCTGGTGCTCTATCTGGATCAGTTCATGCTCGGCTATATGGTTCCGCTCGATCAGGTGGGCCAATATGTGATCGCGGTTCTTCTGGCCGAACGGCTGCGGCTTCTGCCCAATACTCTTTCTACGACCTTCCTTCCGCATCTGACTCATGACCTTCAAAACCGACAGGGGCAGGTGCCGCGCATGTTTCGACTGACGCTGCTGGTGTCTGTGCTTTCGCTGATCCCGTTTGGCGGGATTGGCGCCCCGGCGATCTGCTTTCTTCTGGGCAAGCAATACGCCCAGGCCATTGCCCCGTTTCTGATTCTGATTATCGGCGTAGCGCTGATCGGCGGGGCGCAGATCCTGGCCGGCGATCTGGCCGCCCGGCAAAAACCCAAATACAGCGTCATCAACAGTTATCTGATCCTGGCAACCAACGGACTGCTGAATTGGATCATGATTCCGAGGTTGGGCATCTGCGGAGCGGCCTTGGCCAGTTTGCTTTCCTATGCCGTTTCTTCCTGTATGTGGATCGTTTATTACCGACGGGAAAGCGGAACGCCCCTGCGGGAACTATGCGTTCAAAAAGAAGATTTTCTGTTTTTGATAAGCACCCTGATCGGCAGTTTGAAGGATTTGTTGCAATTTTTCAAGCATACCGAAAAATCAGGCGATAAAAAAGACCGTCATTTGGAGTCGTCAGTTGACTGAACAGGGACAAAAAATTCCATCTATATACGGAACACTTCTGCGGCGGCTTATCGCGGCCCTGCTGCTGAGTTATGTCGTTTGGTACTTTATTCAAAACCGTCAACAGATCGAGTCGCTAAAGCGCCTGTCCCTGCCTGTGCTCGGCGCTTTGACCCTGCTGACTGTGCTGGGCCTTGTGATCCACGCCGTCCGTTTTCGAATAGTAGTGCAGAAAAAAAGCGATCTGGCTCTGCCGTGGGGCCCCTGGATTCAGTTTTTTGTCGTTTCCCGTTTCCTTTCTCTCTATGCCGGACAGGCAGGCAATCTTTATCGAGCGATTAAACTCAAATACGACTACCGCGTCAGTTTGACCCGATACATCAGCAGCACGCTGTTTTTGGCCTGGTTTGACGCCTGTTTCGCCCTTTTGGCCGGCTCGCTGATAATCCGTATCTTCGCAGGGCAGATGCAGATCTTCGGCCTTCATGCCACCGGGGTCTTGATTCTGCTGCTGGGTCTGTTTTTCATCGCTCCTTTTATTTTCCGCTGGATTACCAGCGGCCTTCGATTTCGCAGGCGATTTTTCAACTGGATCCACCAGCGGCTTTCCGATATGTCCCTGTCTATTGTCCACAGCATGGGCGATCTGGCTTTTCTTTTTAAACTTACAGCCAGCGGCTGTCTGTCTCATATCAGTTCCATCCTCGCTATTTATATGGCCTTTCGTGGATTGGGCATTCCTTTGGATCTGCCCTCTGCGGCCCTGTTCTTTACGGTCTTGACGCTGCTCAACCAGATTGTCATCACGCCGGGAAACCTCGGCATCAAAGAAGTCGCCTACGGCATTCTGGCCCAGCAACTTCAGATCGGGATGGCGCAGGGAATACTCGTTTCGCTGATCCTGCGCGTGCTGACTCTTGTGGTGACCACGGCGCTGGGACTGGCTTTCGGCGGGCGCGGACTGCTGAGCCGGTCTGAACAAAATCGCGCCTTTCAGCCCGCCGATTCAGCGGAGGCAGCAGCCGACCTGTCGAAATGAGTACAGAAGAAACCAATCAACGTATTTTTTATAGACAAACTGCGCTTCATTCACTATATATTGGCTTTTAGCGCTGTGACGACCATGAAATTAATCATTCAAATCCCGTGCTATAACGAAGAAAAGACGCTGCCGGAGACGCTGGCAGGCCTGCCGCGGCAGATCGAGGGCATCGACGCCATCGAATTTCTGATTATCGACGACGGCAGTACCGACCGGACGGTGCAGGTCGCGCGGGATCTGGGGGTTCATCACATTGTTTCGATGGGATCCAATCGCGGGCTGGCGGCGGCGTTTCTTAAAGGTATTCGACGCTGCGCGGAACTGGGAGCCGACCTGATCGTCAATACCGACGGCGACAATCAGTATGACGGCCGGTGCATCCCCGACCTGATCCGCCCGATTTTGGAGGGCAAACTGGATATCGTCGTCGGCGCAAGACCCATCCAGGGAATCGAACATTTTTCATGGGCCAAGAAAAAACTTCAGCAGATCGGCAGTTTGGTCGTTCGCCAGTTCTCGGGTACCGATATTCCCGATACCACCAGCGGCTTTCGGGCCTATTCGGCTGAGGCGGTCATGAAACTTCATGTGTTCAATCGCTATACCTATACGCTGGAGACCATAATTCAAGCCGGCCATATGGATCTGCGGCTGGGCTATATTCCCATCCGCGTCAATCCCAAGACGCGAGAATCGCGTTTGATTTCATCAAATCTCCGCTATGTCTGGCTGTCGGCGGCCATCATTCTGCGTTCATACATTACCTACAAGCCCCTGCGGACGTTTCTGTATTGTTCGATCCTGCCGGGCATCGTCGGATTGACCCTGTGCATCCGATATCTGAGTCTGTTTGTCGCGGGCAAAGGCGGCGGACACGTGCAGTCGCTTTTACTGGCCGCCATCCTGCTGATTATGACCTTTCTTTTGTGGGTGCTGGGAATTATGGCCGATCTGATCAGCGCCAATCGAAAACTGATTCAGGAACTTCTGTATCTGTCTCGAAAGAAGCAGAGCGATCAGTCCAAAAAAGAACAAGGTTAAACCGCAGATACCACAGGGCATTTCATGGGCGCACGAGGCAGACGACAACAGGCCGCTACGATACAGAAGGCCGGCACTTCGGCTGCGTCCGACTTGACTGTCTGGAATAACCGCATCCGCCGGGAAACCGCGGCGCCGATTATTCTGATCCTCTTTGGCGGCTATCTGTCGATTCTGTACTTTGGACATCAGGCCGTGCCGAATTCTGATTTTACCTCGTTTGTGCGGACCGGAGAGGAGATTTTGCATTTTCAGATTCCGCATAGTTTTAAACGGCTTCCCGGTCTGGGCATTTTACAGATTGGGCTTGGACTTCTGATGCCGGGGCCATTTCCGATTTTAACCGGCGGTCTGCTTTTAAACGCTTTGCTGTATCCTTTCTGCGGTTTGCTGCTGTATCGGATCGGCGCCCGGTTTCTGGGACGGGGGGCTTTCTGGATTGCGCTGACAGCAATGGTCAATCCCTGGGTCCTCAGCTGGCTGGTTCATCCGATTGCGGAAATTCCGCTGATTTTTTTTATCCTGCTGACCTTCTTCCTTCTTTTTGAGAAAGGGCGCTGGGCCTGGCCGGCGGCCCTGGCTGCCAGCATGATCCGTTACGAAGGGGCGATTCTGATTCTGCTTGTTTTTTTCGCAGATCTGTACAGGAGCCGCAATTGGCGGCAACGGCTGACGGCTGCGGGGCTGGCCTTTTTCTGCTCTCTGCCGATAGTCTTGTGGGTACTCGGGCAAATCCTGACCCATGAAGCCGTCGGCGCCAACGACTATCTGAGCAGCTATAAGGCCGCCGCCGGCGGAAAACCTATGGTCTTCGGCGAATTTGCCGGACATATTCGCCAAGTCAGCGTCGGCGCCTATCTGGAGATTCCGGGCCTTGCATTGAACACCGCTGCGGCTCGAATCAGCGGAGGTCTGCTGGCCGTCGGGCTGGCAGCTGCGGTGGGGGCCGTCTATCACAAACGAGCCGATGTGATCGGACTGGCCGTGTTTGCGGCCGTTTATTTTCTTCTTCACGGCTCTCGGACCGGAACCCGATCGCGCTATGCGGCGCCTGCGGCGTGGATTGTGCTGCTGATCTGGCTGTATGGCCTTTCGGGATTGTGGAACCTTTTGCGCAGCAGGTTCCGAATTCCCGGCCTTGCGATATTCTGCGCCCAGGTAATCCTGTGCATAGTTTCCATCGGCTTGACCGTTTCCCTGATCCCAAGGGCGGCCGATCTGCACAAGATCAGCCCTGTTTCCAAATCAGTTCCGCTGGTTGCGCTGGTCTGCGGATTGCTATGGGGGCTGATTCAGACAATCGGAAATCGGCGTCAAATAACCTGGCAGCTGACTGCTTTTTGCGCGACGGCCTTTGCCCTGACGGCAAACCAGATTACCTTAATTCCGAGTATGGGCAGCGGCGCAATCGACCAGGAATTTAAGGAACTGGCAATCTGGTATCAAAAAAACGCAAAGCCAGGCGAGCGGATGGCCTCCACCCTGCCCAATATACTCGCCTTGTTCGCTCCTGAAAAACAAAGCCGTTTTGTTCACATCCAATGGATCCAGGGAGACAGCGCAGAGGATTTTATACCGGATTGTTACAAACAAAATATTACCTACCTGGCCTGGGATTCCCGTCTGGGGTTTGCGATCCAAAATGCGTATTATAAGATCTATAAATTAGATCGCATCAGCTTTCTGGGGCCGCGCATTGGACCCAACAACCAACTGATTCTGCCTCCGAAAAAAAATGGTCCCTTCGAGTTGATAGGGACCATTGAAAACAGTCGGTATCCGTCACGGTTTATCTTGATTTATCGACTTAGCCCTCTGCCTGCCGCCGAAACAAAAAACAAACCTTTTAATTGACGGCCACTACTTCTTTTACCTCTGCGATCTTTTGTTTCAATAAACGCTCAACGCCCATTTTCAGGGTCATTTGGGCTCCCGGGCAACCCCGACAGGCCCCTTGCAGGCGAACCCGAACCGTATGATCCGGATCTACTCCCACCAGTTCTATGCCGCCGCCGTCGCTTTGAAGCATCGGGCGGATTGAATCGATAACCTCGCTTACTCGCGTTTCAAAACTCTTTTGTCCGCATCCGCATGAATCACACATAGCTACGTCTCCTGTTCAGATAATTTCCAGGCATTTTATCAAGTCATTATTTCCGATACAAATCAAAAGTTTAATCCTAAGCCCTTATTCTAACTTTTTAGGCTATACGCGTCAAATAATGCCCAAGCGGAAAAAAAGCGGATTTAAGAAAAATTTTTGAGATCATTATAAGAGATCTGATAAGTCCATTACTGAAAAAAAAGACAAACATCTCCCCCATACTTCCCCATTTTCTTTCGCCAAATCCCTTTGAACCCCCTGTCAAATCATGGGACTGTAGTTCCGCGTTACATTTTGCACCCGCATCATCAGTTCCTGCCAGGAAATGCAATCCTCTGACACCAGATACACCTCCGAATTGCTGCCCACCAGAAAGACCTTGAACTGGCCGGGATGGACATTGAATTTTTCCCGGAAACGAGTGCAACTGTCATTGGAAAGATCAGAGCGGCCGATGCGTCCGTCGCCCTGCTCAAAGATTTCCGCTATCATCAAACGACTGTCCTGCACAGCCAGCCGGATACTGTCCAGCTGTTCCATCTGCATTTGATAAAAGCGGTGGTCGGGAGATGGAGAAAAAACAAACAACAAAGGGTTTCTTGATTTGAAATCTTCCAGCCGTGTTTTAGAAATTGACATATTCGAATCCCTTCCATTAGAAACCCGGCATCACCCTTCCTGTCTTTTTACCTAATATAATCATTTACGCATAATGTCAAGGGAAAAATAGTTTTTATAGGACTTTTTACGAAAAAACTCGGGGTTTTGAAAAGATTTATTGAATCAGCCAAAAGAAAATACTTGCCTACAGAAATCTTTTCTTGTGCTTGTAAAAGAAAAAGCCGCCTTATCAGTACTGATAAGGCGGCTTTTATGTCCTGACAGGATATAATCGAGTTATTTGGCCTCAAATTCAGCATCGATCACATCGTCTCCGCCTTTTCGCCGCACTTGTCCTTCTTCCGGCGGCGCCTGCTCGGCTCCTTTGGCGGCGCCGGCAGCGGCCTGCTTCTTGGCGGCTTCTTCATAGAGAACTTTGCCTAATTGCTGAATCTCGTTATTAAAGTTGTCCAAAGACCTTCGAATGGCCTCTCCATCATCGCCCTTTACGGTCTCTTTGAGGTTATTCATCGCGCTTTCAATTTTGCTGCGAACCTCCGCAGGGACTTTGTCGCCGAATTCCTTCAGCTGCTTTTCTGTCTGATAGATCATCTGATCGGCCTGATTTTTCAGATCTACCACTTCTCGACGTTTTTTGTCTTCAGCCGCGTGCGACTCGGCTTCTTTGGTCATCTTCTCAACTTCATCTTTGCTCAGGCCGGAACTGGATTGAATCTTGATCGATTGCTCTTTGCCGGTCCCCAGATCCTTGGCCGAAACGTTCAGAATTCCGTTGGCGTCTATATCGAAGGTTACTTCAATTTGCGGCATTCCGCGGGGAGCCGGCGGAATCCCGGTCAGTTGAAACCGCCCGAGAGTACGGTTATCCCGTGCAAATTCGCGTTCGCCCTGAAGGACATGGATATCGACACTGGGCTGGCTGTCAGCGGCCGTTGAAAAGACTTCTTTCTTGCTGGTGGGAATTGTTGTGTTTCTTTCAATCAATTTGGTCATTACGCCGCCTAAGGTCTCAACTCCCAAGGACAGCGGCGTGACATCCAATAAAAGAATATCCTTAACGCCGGCATCTCCGGCCAGAACCGCTCCCTGAATTCCCGCCCCGATTGAGACAACTTCATCGGGGTTTAAGCTTTTATTAGGTTCTTTACCGAAGATTTCCCGCACAATCTGCTGAACTTTGGGAATGCGGGTCGATCCGCCGACCAACAGCACTTCCGTAATGTCGTTAACCGAATTCAGCTTATTGCCCGGCCGATTTTTGGCGTCTTCTATGGCCTTCAGGCAAGGCGTTTTGAGCCGTTCAAAAACCGGCTCGCAAAGGGCCTCAAACTTGCTGCGGGTCAGGGCGATGTTCAGGTGCTTGGGGCCATTTTGATCGGCGGTGATAAAGGGCAGATTAACCGCGGTTTCAACCTGCGTACTCAACTCGCATTTGGCCTTTTCAGCCGCTTCCTTGAGGCGCTGATGCGCCATTGGATCGGTCCGCAAGTCGATGCCTTCGGTCTTTTTAAATTCGTCCGCCAGATAGTTAATCAATACCGCGTCAAGATCGTCTCCGCCAAGATGCGTATCTCCGTTGGTGCTAAGCACCTCGATAAAGTTTTCCTCAATCTCGAGAATCGAGATATCAAATGTCCCGCCGCCGAAGTCAAAGACGGCGACCTTTTCGTTTTTCTTCTTTTCCAGTCCGTAGGCAAGGGCTGCGGCCGTCGGTTCATTGATGATCCGTTCAACCTGAAGCCCTGCAATCGTGCCGGCATCTTTTGTCGCCTGGCGCTGGGCGTCGTTAAAATAGGCAGGTACGGTAATTACCGCCTGCGTAACCTTCTCTCCCAGATAATCCTCCGCGGTCTTTTTCAGATCCTGAATGATCATGGCGGAGATTTCCGGGGGGGTGTATTCCTTGCCGCGTACGGAAACCTTGACCAGTTCATCCGAACCGCCGGTGATTGTATAGGGAACCATCTTTTCTTCAGAGCCGACCTCTTTGTGACGTCGTCCCATGAACCGCTTGATGGAAAAAACGGTATTTTTCGGGTTGGTGACCTGCTGATGGCGGGCGATCTGTCCAACCAGACGGTCTCCTTTTTCGGTAAAGCCGACAACCGAAGGCGTCAATCGATTGCCGCTGCTGTTGATGAGTACCTTCGGGCTGCTGCCTTCCATTACCGCCACTACCGAGTTGGTCGTCCCCAGATCTATACCGATAATTTTAGCCATAATTTAATCTCCTGTTCTGGTCGCTGATTGCGTACCTTGTCCTTTTCTTGGGTGCAAAGAGTGTGCCAAAATACTAAAAAAGAACGTATCTTGTTTATACACCAAAGGTTATAATTTATCAAAACAGTTCGATTTCTTGTCATTTTGGCAGACGGCTTCGCATTACGCCCTTTTTGTCAGACTCAGAGACGTCTATTTTGTTTTCAATTTCAAGAAATCGAGTATATATTTACAAGAAGACCTGTCCTTCATTAAGGAGCCAAATATGAAGACAAACTATTCTTTGCCGCTAATGGCGGCCCTGATTACGGCGGTTTTTATAAGCGGATGCAAGAAGACCGCTGAAAACCCGTCTTATCAACCTCCAGTAGAAAGTGGATTTGAAATGGACATATTTAAGACAACCTTAGGGGATCTGGCAATCACCTTCATTGGGCATGGGACGCTGATAATGACCTGCAACGACAAGGTCATCCACATTGATCCGTGGACCAATCTGGCCGACTATGCCCAGCTGCCGAAGGCGGATCTGATTTTGATTACACACGAACATGGCGATCACCTGGACCCGGCGGCTATCGCTCAACTGCGCAAGGAAACCACATCTCTTGTGCTCACAAAACAATGCGCCCAGTCAGTGCCGAACGGTCAGGTTCTTGAAAATGGGCAAACCCTGCGAATCAAAGGATTTGAGATAGAGGCCGTGCCGGCGTATAATCTGGTCCACAAAAATAAAGAAGGCCGTCCGTTTCATCCAAAGGGAGTCGGCAACGGCTATATCATTACATTCGGCAAAACCCGTGTCTATATCGCCGGCGATACGGAAAACACGCCGGAGATGAAGGCGCTTAGGGATATCGACATTGCATTTTTACCGATGAATCTGCCCTATACAATGACTCCGGAGATGGCAGCCGACGCAGCTGTTGCGTTTCGCCCAAAAATCCTTTACCCATATCACTATGGGCAAACCAATCCGCAAGCGCTGGTCAACCTGCTAAGCGACCAAAAAGATATCCAGGTTCGAATCCGGAAACTGCAATAATCGGCTTTAACGCGGCAGCCGAGGTCTTTATTTTTTTTTCAGTATGTCGCGAATTTCCGTCAGCAAAACCTCTTGATTGCTCG
>JAKJEN010000130.1 GCA_022705405.1 Planctomycetota bacterium
AATTCCATTCCATGCCGTACCGAAGATGGTGGGGGAATCCTTATCATTGCCGGCCGCATTGGCAAAGATCATGTCATATTGGTACGCATAATAATCATAGAGGAGAGTAAAGGGATATTCGTTATCATCTTCAAGCGACAGTTGAATTCCGGTCACGACGATTCGACACTGATTATCGCGAAAGTGATCCAGAGATTTTTTAAACCAGGGACCATATGTAACCCGGCCTGAAGCGATGACTTTGGTAATTTTAGAACTGTAAACCTCCGAGTCCGGGGCCATACCGAGAAAATCAGGGTAGAGTTTTCCTCCGCGGCTGGCAAGAATACCGGCTATTGAGGTGTCATGCCCGGAGGGTTCATAAGGATTTGCTGTATCGGAGGTAGGATCATACCAGTGAGCGTGAGAGTCGCCGATCGGATTGCCTTCAACGTCCTTATCATAGAACGCCTCATGTGAAATCAGACAGTGTTCTAATGAGATAAGTCCGATAGAGACGCCTTGTCCGGTATATCCGAGATTATGGACTGCCTGTATATTGCATCCGTCAGGTCCGGCCGATTGAGCCAGCGGATAGCCGATCTGCGCGATCTGGAAAAAGATGGCAAGAATCAGTTGCTGCAGAACGACCTGACCGTATTTCATGAAGTAAAAAACCCTCCGCCGAACAGAAATCTTTCGGTTGTTTATACCTTGCTCAGTATATATCCCCCGTGGAGTAAAATCAAGTCAAAAAAGAACCAAAAAAGACGCAATTTAGGTATCAGGCGCCGGGTACTCCTGCATACATAATCAGCCCTCCTAAAACGGCCGCCGCGGCGCCCCATATCCGGTACAGCCATAATGGCCGGTTATGGAACCATTTCATAACGGCCTGTATCTTTGCGAGGGAAAGACCGCAAAACAGGATCGTTCCCCCGGCCGACAGAAGGCCGATGGTCAGGATAATCCAGGGGATGCGGCAGCTCCGCGCGAAAATCAGCAAAGCCAATCCGAATAAAATTTTCAGAGCTGCGGCAAAATAGAATACAGCCCCTTTGGAAAACCAGCCGATGAGGTTTTTCATCCAGGTTGGATAAAGCAGCGTCAAAATCCCTCCTATTGCAATCAGCGCCCCAAGAATCCAGACAAGATTATTCATACACAGTTCCTTATCAAATATGGCGATATGTTATTCAATTTTTTCGACCATATCCATATCAATTTCCATGCTGACGGCCTGTCCGAGCATCTGGACTTGCAGAACCAGTTTGGCCTTTTGTGGCGTTTGGACAATAAGTCCTTCTGCGCCCATCAGGGGCCCTGCGATTACACGGCATCGCTGGCCGACTTTAAGATATTCATGGGGGACAACCGACCGGCCGGACCGAAGCGCTTTTTCAATAGGCGCCAGTTCCCGGATCAACTGCGGCTGGTCGTGAACAACCAGCAGCTGGGCGGTGCGGTTGGTTTTTAAGACTTCCAGGCGATCCTCTTCCTGTCCGCAGAAAAATAAATAGCCCGGAAAGACAGGCATCAGGGAGCGCAGGGTGCGTCCTTTTTTTCGGCTGACTTTCCAGGTCATCGGAAGGAAATAGCGAACTTCTTTTCGAACCAGCTGCCAGGCCAGGGCTTTTTCATTGCGGCTTTTGGTATGAGCCGCCCACCAGGTTCCTTCGAAGGCGTCGATGGATTGATCTTCAGGCCAGACAATCGGAGGATTTTCGCTTTCCTTCAGCACAGATTTTTTCTCCGGCAAGAGACCTTATACAAGAGCCGTCAGATATTCGGTCTCTTCCTCAAATACCATATATCCCTCAAAAGCAGCTGGAATCAGCAGGGTGTCGCCTTTTGCAAAGGATACATCCGGGCAGGCCGATGCGCGGATTTTTCCCTGTCCGGTCAAAATCACCAGGGCCTTGATTGCGCCCGGACACAGCAGTACCTGGCAGCCCGGCATCTGATGCCCTTTGTCCAGTTTGAACTCGTCCGCATCGACCAGCCGCCCGACTGTAGTGACCGTCAGATTATCCCCGGACGAACCAAAGTGGATGCTCTCAAGCGCCTCGGCGATGTGCAGCGGCCGTGCCTTGCCGGTTTTGGGGTCCAGCCGATTCCAATCGAAGACGCGATAGGTCGTATCGGAGGGCTGCTGAATCTCGGCGATAACCAGTCCGGCCCCAATCGCATGACAAGTGCCGGAGGGCAGAAAGTGGCATTCACCGCGGCGGACCGGCACAGTCTGCAGATACTGCGGGCAGGTGCCGTCTTTGATCGCTTGGGCAAACTGTTCTTTTGTGGTTCCGGGCTTTAGTCCCTTATAAATGACCCCATCCGGAGGCGCCTGAAGAATATACCAGCATTCCGTTTTCGGCGATCCTTTTCCTGTTCGCCGGCACGTTTCGGCGTCAGGATGGACCTGCACGCTGAGTTTTTCTTGTGCGTCCAGGAGTTTGATCAAAAGTCCGAACGGCGGCTGATATTCCTTGTGTCCGGTAAGGGCCGGGCCAAATTGCCGGATTGCCAGGTCCAGCGTTTGACCGGCAAGGGGTCCGTTGACAATTTCAGATTTATCTTCCGGCAGGTCCGCCAGTTCCCAGCTTTCCCCGATCTTCACGTCGGCCGGCAGATCCTTATCGAACAGATCGGCCAGACGTCGGCCGCCCCAGATCCGTTCTTTAAAAATCGGTTTAAATTTTAAGGGATATAATTTCATTCCAGGAGTGTAGAAAAAACAGACTCATTTGTCCAGTTCTTTTGTATGCCGAAGTCCGGGATCAGAGGGTCTGCAAAATAGCTTGAGCGATTGCGCCGGCTAACTGATTTTGAAAGTCGCCGTCATAGAGGATGGCCGCCTCGGATGGATTGGACAGATACCCGCATTCAACGAGTACCGCCGGCCCCTGAGTGCGCATGAGCACTCGGAAATCATTGGTTCGCATCCCGTTGCTGGAAAGTCCGGTTGAAGCCAGCGCCCTTTCTATCAATCGGCCCGCTCGGCGAGAGGCGTCAGAGGCATTGGGCGCAATGTAAATCGTATAGCCCCGATGTACGCGGCTGTTGTGAGAGTTGTGATGAATGCTGACAAACAGATCCGCCCTGGCCCGGTTGGCGATATCAGCGCGGTCGTTGAGTTCAATAAACGTGTCGTTGTTGCGTGTGAGGATGACCTGAACACCCTCATTTTTCAGCCGCCAGGCGATTTTTTGGGCGACCTTGAGGTTGACTTCCTTTTCATAATATCCCAGATAGCTGGTTGCCCCGGGATCCTTGCCGCCGTGACCGGCGTCGATTACCACAGTGCGGCCGATAGGCCGTACAACAGGAGGAGTATAACCGGGTTGCGGTTGCGGGGTGTATGCGGCAAGATGAGATCGAATGCGGGGGATTAACAGTTCGGAAATATAAATTTGACCGCCTGGTCTTTGAACCACGCCGGCCAGTCCGATATTTTTTCCGTTGACGAAAACATTTCCGCCGGGGTGTGTAAAAATAAGAACCCGATTGGAAGTGTTGGTTAATTCGACATACCGCCCGTTGGTAAAAGAAACCTGCATACCCAGCCGGACGGCGGCTTGATTGACGGTGATCATATAAGGAACGCTGCTCGGTGTGCTCGCGGGCGGCGCATGACAGCCGCTCAAGGCCGTCAAAAGCGTACAAAGTGCTAAAAACCAGCTATAAATTCGCGGCATACGGAGTCCGGTAATAACTGTTTTACAGGTTCCTACAGGTCTAAAGATCGGTTCTCCCCGCAGTTGGGCTTTAATTATCTGATTTGTATCTGTTTTTGAGATTTTTGTCAATCAGGAATTGTCAGGATCTGGCTGGCATGCGCTGTCGTTCTGACAGTTGGCGCAGAGACCTTCCAATCGCAGTTGACTATGACGCACCAAAAATCCGGCGGGGATATTCCTTACGGCCGGGATTTCAGCGTCATAGAAACAGTGGGTCTTTCCGCAACTGGTGCAGGTAAAATGCGGATGGCATTGATCGGCCCGGCAGCGGCCGGCCGGTTCAAAATAGCGGGCGCGGCCTTTCAGATAGGCCTGATGCACCAGGTTGTGCTGCATCAGGGTCATCAAGGTGCGATAGATGGTAGTTTTATCCGGACTTCGGCTTCCGATTCGCTCGGCAATCTGTTCCTGTGTAAGCGGGCAATTGGTTTGCAGAAGAGCGCGTAAAATTTCCAGTCTGGGGTGCGTCTTGCGCAGTTGACAGGAAGTTAACAGATCTTCCGCTTTTTGAAGGAAGTTTTTATGCATGGTCTTTTGCTTCATCGGCCGCGTGGTCTTTCTGCTTTGTCTTTTTCCCGCAGAGTATGCAGCTGGAATGACCCAAATGAGCCCCATCGGCTTTGACAAACAGCAGCGGGAAGATAATATCGCTGACGCAGCAGGGAAGCCAGACGGCGATAAACAGGGCGATAAACATTCCCGCCATAAGCTCCGCGCTCCAGTCGGCTTTTGTGTTCATCAGCATATGGCTGGCGGATGCCCAGGTGCTGACCAAAATGTGCAGAGCATGGGGATATTTTGTCCGGGGCAAAAAGAATGCGATTACAATACCCAGTATCGCCGCCGGATTAACAAGCCGCCATTCCTCGATGAATCCCAGATGCAGGCTGGGCTTATGATTGTGCTCAAGGTTTTCCTGTCCGCCGCCCAGTGCAGCAGGTTCTTCCGCCTCCGTGGGATGGCGCTCATGAAAGGACGCATGCGTGGGAATGGCTGCGCCGAGAATGCTTTCGCCGATGTATGGGATAATGCAGTCGCTCAGGGTAGCAATCCCGACCGAGCCGACATATCCGATTACAAGGATCAGGATGAAGTTTTTTGCCTTTCGGTGCAGTTGAAACAGAGCGGCGGTCACCATGGCGCTGAGTACGACGTGCAGCGGATGAAAAATCGCAAAAAGGGTCTGTGCACCGATTTCGCCAAGTCCTTTGAAGATCAGCATAAATGCAATGCCGGTTATGGCTCCAAAGAAAGTAAACGGGGCATGGGCCTTCAATTCCTGGCCGATTAAACGAACTTTTTCAAATGCCATAAGACATTTCTCCAAAAGTGTTTATTCCGAATTTAAAGAAATCTGATCCGGTTTCTGATTATTATAAGTAGTTGCAACTAAGTTGCAAGAAAAACCTTTGAAATACTTACCGAGATTAAAAGTATGCAGGGAAATCTGGCCCGCAGGGATTTGAACCCCGACTAAATGATCCAGAGTCATTTGTGCTACCGTTACACTACGGGCCAAGGTAGAAACGCGATAGTATCGGCAAAATCAACTCAAGTCAACAGCCGTTGGGGTATTTTTTACCCTCAGTCAGCTACTGCGGATATAAAATTCCCTGCTGTTGACCTTAGCCGATCCGGTTGTTAATATCACAACTTACGGTATATGAATTAGTTACAAACATTCGGCGGCTTTTATGCTTCGCTTTGGAAATATCGAACTGGACATGCCGTTTGTTCAAGCGGCTCTGTCGGGCTATACAGACCATCCGATGCGGATTTTGGCGAGACGTTTCGGCTGTCCGCTGGTGTTTACCGGCGTGATGTTGGATCGAATTTCACTGCATCCGAAGGTCAGCCGGCAAAAACAGTTTCAGCCGTTCTCGCTGGAACATCCGGTTGGCGCCCAGATTATGGGCAGCGAGCCGGAGGTTATGGCTCAATCGGCGGCTGCATTCGAGAAGGCCGGCTATGACTGCATCGATCTGAATTTTGCCTGTCCGGTTCCCAAGGTTTTACGGCGTCAAAGAGCCGGATATTTAATGCAGCGGCCGGCGGTCGTGCGGGAGGCCTTTTTACGGACTCGCGAGGCGGTTTCCTGTCCGGTCTTTATGAAGATCCGCATTGGCTACGACAACTCGCAGGCCGCTCAGGAAGATTTTTGGACGATCTGCGAAAATGCGGCGGCAGATGAGGTTCAGATGCTGTCCATTCATGGCCGAACGGTCGAGCAAAAGTACAAAGACACGGCCGACTGGGAGACAATTGCCCAAGTCAAAAGGAAGTTTCCACATCTGTGTATCTTCGGCAGCGGGGATATTCGCATGGCCCAGACAGCGATCGACCGGCTCCGAAGCAGCGGTGTCGATGGGATAATTGTCGCCCGCGGCGCGATCGGTAATCCGTGGATCTTTCAGGAGATTCGGGCCTTATGGGAGGGCCGGCTGATGCCGCCGCCGACACTGGTTCAGCAAAAGCAGGCAATGCTCGAGCATTTTCAGATGATCCTGGATTTCTGGCCGCCGCATAAGGCCGTGCCGTATTTTCGTAAATTTGCCGTCGGCTACTGTCGCCGCCACCCGCAGCGAAAGCAGACCTTGCTGGCCTTGATGCAGGCCAGAACCGTCCAGCAGGTACTGGATACGATCCATCAGTCTTACAAGGAGGATGGAGGATGAAAGCGAATTTAAAAAAGAACAGTCAATCCTGATTTTACACAGCGAAATACTTCGCTGCATCAAGATTGACTGTCCGGGTGTTTAAGGAACAATCATCCGCAATTGAAACCCATGCATGCGGAACCAAGTTTGTCTCAGGCGGCCTTATCGCAGGCCTTCTTATCGCCTGTGCATCCTTTGTCCTTATTTTCACAGGCCTTTTGATCTTTCTTGCATTCTTTGTCTTTATTTTCGCAGGCCTTCTTGTCATTGCATTTGGCGCCCGCATCGCTTTTGGGACAGGCCGCCCAAACAGCGCCGCTTAACGCCAAAACCAGACAAAGAATTGAAAGTTTTCTCAGTACTGCTTTCATAGTAGTCCCCTTTCAAAGAGTATTTAAGATTTCTGTTTTGTTTGTTTTTTTAAATTACGCAGGCGGAAATAAAAAGGTTTAACAAACTCAAACTGACCGATTTTAGGCTGCGAGGAGTTTTTCCAGGCGGCGGATCACAGGTTTTTCATGACTGTATTTGACAACATCTTTGATAGTATCCTGCCAGACCATCTGACGCAGAGACGCTTTGAGTTTGCTGATCGGCTCAAGTCGCAGCACTCTGTTCTTCTTCGTGTGGCCTTGTGCACGCTGGGCCTGTATGCCCAGGTGGGTCAGGCAGGCATAGGCGCAGTCCACCAGGTGCAGGTGTCTAACGACAGCCCGGTACCGCAGGACGCGGGAATCGCCCAGCCCCAAATGCTGTTTCTCGTCCTTGATCAACGTCTCAATCGTCCAGCGTTTCAGATAGTCGGCAACGATCTTCTCCATCGGCGCCCGCAGGTCATCCGTCACCAGGGCGATCTGTTTTTTATCTCCTCTACGACGGGAGAACACGATCTTGACATCGCCCAATTTATTCAACCGGCCGATGCGTTCGGCCAGCCGGTACGTCTTGGTTTTTCGCAAACCAGCGATATCACACCCCTGC
>JAKJEN010000131.1 GCA_022705405.1 Planctomycetota bacterium
CCCCTGCCAATACGATAAGCACGCCGATTCCAAATAAGCAGGTCCGCAGAATGACCGGTCTTTCTGATTGTTTTTTATTCATTACGCAATCTCAAATATATGGCAAAAAGTACTGCCTGTTGCAGCAAAACGCAAGCAGGGCTTTTTTAAAAGATTAATTCGACCGTCGCAAAAAAAGGGCTTTGAATTATTCTCTGAGAAACAATCTCGTGGCAACTTCTTTTATTTTGGAGGAAGTTTGATTTTTGTCCCGATAACCAGCGGTTTGTCGGCAGAGACGGATGGATTCAGCGCGATAATTTCTTTATATCGGGTTCCGCTGCCGAGCTGACTGGCGGCGATTTTCCAAAAACTGTCTCCGTCTTTGATAACATATTCGCGCAAGGGGCCGGCGGGGATGACGGTCTTGTCGGTCGGCGTCTGGGCCTGAGTGGAAACAACCGCAGGGCCGGCCTGAGCTGCAGAGCCGTCAGGACGGGGCTGGGCGGTTGTTGCAGCGGGTTGGCTTGTCGGCATCGGCTTCGCTGCTTGCGGCTGGGGAGGTTGAACATCCGGCCGGGTCGCCTGAGCCAGTTCGGCCCTGGTTCGAACCAGATCGGTATTGAGACGAGTCAGGTCGTTACGGGTGCGCATCAAATCGGCCCGCAGTTTGGCGATTTCTTCCGAGGCGACTCGGAGTTTTTCCTGCGATTGGGCTTCCGCTGCCTGAAGGCGGGCATTGAGATCTGCCGCTTCCTGATGGGCTGCCTCTATCTGGGGTTTATTGATCAGCAGGCCAAGGCCTGTGCCGGCCGCCAGACCGATCAAAATGAAGATTCCTATGACCAGTATCTGCCGCATTTTTTGGTTCCTTAACAAGGTCCTGTTCCGGATCGAAAAGGCATATTTTACCGGTCGGCCGCGCCAATAGCAAGCAAGATAGAACCGCTGGTTTGCGGTTGCTGTGCGGGCAAAAATAGATTATAAAGGGTAACTTTGGCGATAAAAAGCCGAATTTTATGGTCTCTATAAGCAGGAATTTTAAAAAATGGCTTTCCCTTCAATAAATAAATGGCTTGTGAAAATTTTTGGATCCCGCAATGAACGGCTGGTCAAGGGGTACATGCAGGCGGCTCTGGCGGCCGGCCGATTCGAGGAGCAGATCCAGACCTGCAGCGATGAGGATCTGAAGAATAAAACCATAGAATTCAAGCAGCGTTTGAAGGACGGCGTCCCGCCCAGCGAACTTCTGCCGGAGGCCTTTGCGGTAGTGCGCGAGGCGGCCCGACGAACCGTGAACATGCGGCATTTTGATGTCCAGCTGGTCGGCGGCAATGTGCTCTATGACGGCAAAATCGCCGAGATGGCAACCGGCGAAGGCAAAACGCTGGTGGCCACTCTGGCCGCCTATCTGGTGCATCTGACGGGCCGACACGTTCATATCGTCACGGTCAATGACTATCTGGCCAAACGCGACGCCGAATGGATGGGGCCGATCTATCGGGCGCTGGGACTTTCGGTGGGGGCGATTCAGGCCGATATGGACACCGTCGGACAGGAGCGGCGCGATCAGTACAACTGCGATATCACCTACGGAACCAATAATGAGTTCGGCTTTGATTATCTGCGCGACAATATGAAACTGTCGCTGGAGCAGATGGCCCAGGGACCGCTGGAGTACGCCATTATCGATGAGGTGGATTCAATTCTTGTGGACGAGGCCAGGACTCCGCTTATTATTTCCGGTCCGGCGTTTGACGACGTGACGCGATATAAAAAGGCCGACGGAGTGGCCCGTCAGCTGATCGCTCAGCAAAGGCAGTACAATGCGACGCTTCTTTCACAAATCAAGAATAATGAGTATCTGAGTCAAAGAGCCGCTCAAAATCGCGTATCTGAGGAGAAGATCCGAGAGGCGGCGGATAAGTTTCTCTATGATAATTTTGATCTGGACGAAGAGGAATCGGAACTGGTCGGCCTCTCTCAGCTATTTGTCCGAAAGAAGGATTCCAAGAGTGTAGATCTTACGCATGAGGGGATCGGGGCGGCGCAGAAAATTGCAGGTATCGGCTCCTTCTTTACCGGTTCGGATATGGATTGGCCGCATATGCTCAAGCAGGCCCTGCGCGCCCACATGGCCTTCGAGCGGGAGAAGGATTATGTCGTTCTGGACGGCAAGGTGATCATCGTTGATGAGTTCACCGGCCGGCTGATGCACGGTCGGCAATGGTCCGACGGACTGCATCAGGCCGTGGAGGCCAAAGAAAATGTGCAGGTCAAGGAGGAGACCCAGACGCTGGCGACGATTACCCTGCAAAACTTTTTTAAACTGTATGAGAAGATCGCCGGAATGACCGGCACAGCGTCCACCGAAGCCGAAGAGTTTATGAAGATTTATAAACTGGATGTGGTGGTGATTCCGACCAATCGGCCCTGCGTGCGAGACGACCGCGACGATCTGATTTTTAAGACGATGCGCGAAAAATTCAACGCGATTGTCGATGAGATTTACCAGACCAGCGCCGCGGGCCTTCCCATTCTGGTCGGCACGGTCAGCATCGAAAAAAGCGAGGCCATCTCCCAGGCGCTGACCAAACGGCACGGGCTGGATCACGAGGTGCTCAACGCCAAACAACACGCTCGCGAGGCGGCCATTGTGGAAAAAGCCGGCCATCAGCACGCCGCGCCGGACGGCTCTATGCGCGGCAATGTCACCATCGCCACAAACATGGCCGGCCGCGGAACGGATATCAAACTGGGGCCGGGCGTGCTGTATGAGGTTCAGAAAATCGAGGACAGCCCGGAGGAAAAAGGCGTTCAGATCTGCACGCTTCGACAGGAAAGCACCGGTCGGATAGTCGCTTTTAAATCGACGGATCCGCTGGCGGATGTTTTTCAAATTCGCCCCGGCCAAAAACGGGCCGGCGGACTGCGCATCTTGGGCACCGAGCGGCACGAGGCGCGGCGGATCGACAATCAGCTGCGCGGCCGCTCCGGACGTCAGGGCGACCCCGGCGCCAGCCAGTTCTTCCTGTGCTTTGATGACGACCTGCTGCGGATCTTCTCGCCGGACTGGGTAGTCAAGGCCCTTTCCATGCCGCTGATGGGCTGGGAGGAAGGCATGCCGATCCAGCATCGGCGAATCAGCAAGGGCATTGAAAAAGCCCAGAAAAAGGTTGAGGAACGCAACTTTGAAATCCGCAAAAGTCTGCTCGAATACGACGAGGTGATGGATTATCAGCGGAAGATTTTTTATGCTCGACGCCGCAGTCTGCTGGCCGGCGAGGACCTTAAGGGAATCCTGCGGTCCATGCTGGAGGGAGTCATCGAAAAGGCCGTGCGGATTATGCTGGATCCGATGTACCCGTATAACTGCATCGTCGAATGGGCGCGCGGCGAGTTCAATGTGGAACTGGACCGTCGCCATCTGGAGGGGATGGAACCGGCCGATATCGAACAGCAGATCAAGGAGATCGCCGGCAAAAACCTGGCCAGCGATATTTCCATCTCGCTGGGCGAATACCTGGAAGACTATACCGATCCGTCCACCTGGAAACTGGACGCCCTGACCAAATGGGCGATGAGCGCTTTTAAGGTCAGTTTATCGGCGGGCAAACTGCGGCATATGTCGGCCGAGGAAATTGAGCAGACCCTCGTCGAGGCCGCCTGCGGGCAGGTGGAAAAGAAAGACGCCTCCCGCTTGCGCGATTTTGTCCGGGAGGATTTTGCACTGACCATGCTGCGAACGTGGGCCCGCGGCAAATTCGGAATCGATCTGTCGCTGGAGGATCTCAAGGACAAAAAGGCCGCTGTGATTGAGGGCCTGCTTTCAGAAAAAGTGGACGAAAAATATACGCGCCGGGAGATCGAGTATCCGGTGGAGTATGCGATGAACATGGCCTTCGGTCCGCAGGGCCCCAATGTCTATGCCTTTGAAGCGCTGGCCGACTGGGCCAACAGACGATTTGGGGCGACTCTGACGCTGGAGGAGATTCAAAATTCCAAGCCGGAGGCGATTTACAAAAAACTGCTTGGGCTGAGCGAACAATACCATAATGGATGGCTGGAAAAGGAAGTCGCAGAGAAGGTCGAATGGGCCTCCTCGATGGACAAGTTAGCCGACTGGGCCAATCAGCGCTTTGACAGTTCTTTTACGACCGAAGATCTTGCCGACAAGCCCCAGGCGGAAGCCAAGATTCTGGCGGCCGGACGGGATTTCCTGCGGCAGGAGCTGGCGGATCTGGAAAAATACGTGCTGCTGCAGATTCACGACAGCGCCTGGAAGGATCATCTGTATTCGATGGATCATCTGAAGGAAAGCATTATGCTGCGGGCCTATGCCGAAAAAGATCCGAAGGTCGAGTACAAGCATGAGGGGTATCGGATGTTCGAACAGATGCTTGAGTCGATCGAGGATAAGGTCACCGACGTGATCTTTCGTGTGCGCCTGGAGCCTAGGTCTCAGGCCCGCAGCGTGTGGACTGTCAGCCGTACCCAGCACGATCAGGTCGGCCAGTTTGAAATGGATCAACGACAGCGGGCGGCTGCACAGGCCCCGCAGGGCGAACAAAAGGTCAAGACAATCCGACTCGGACAGCCCAAGGTCGGGCGAAATGATCCCTGCCCCTGCGGCAGCGGAAAAAAGTACAAAAAATGCTGCGGGCAAAACGCGTAAGCCGGTTCGTTTATCTATTTCAAAAAGAAGGCGTTAGAGCGGCCGATTACGGACTTTAAGGCAAGGGCGGCAGGTTAATCCTGTTCGGCGCAAACTTTCAGCAAACGTCCCCGACAGCGGTCGCACGAGCAGATTCCTACCCGCTGCAAACGGCCGCCTCCTACCAGCGTCTTGCTGTCGATCAGCCGGGCGCCTTTGGCCTGCATCTGGCGCAGCGCAATCTCAGAGGGATGTTTTTCAATTGAACCGATCGCGTCTGTCAGCACCGTCACATTCTTCTTCCGCAGCAGCAGTCCGAGCACCATATACTTTACGGTCGTTTCGGTCGGTCCTCCAATCACCAAAAAATCGGTGGCCTTTACTTCGCTCAAAATTCGATCCGCCCGCGGTTCCTCAAACGGATCGCTGCTGCGAATTTCCTGAATTACCTGATCATACTGGTCAAACAAGTCGCGCGAAAAGTCGGTGTATCCGTCGGATGGGAACTCCAGAAAATGCGCCAGCTGCGTATAACTGATCTTGCGCGCCCCGTCTGTGCCCGCAATACAATACGGGCGTTTTTGCAGATCGCTGTTGAAGAACTGAACGGTGGAAATCACGCGGATATGATTTTTGCGCACCCAAGCCATGACCCGCCGGATATTGGCCAGAACGCGTCGGTGATTGCGGATGCAGGCCTTGCCGTCTGCGGTAAATAAATCCCGCTGGGTCCCCACGTCCACCAGAATCCGACGTCTGCGTAATGTTAGTGCCGGCCTTATCATGACCTGCTTTTTCCTTTCTGGTTGGCGACCCCTTGTCGGTTCCTACGAACCACAGGCCGCGCGGTTCACGCTCTCCTTTCGTATCGAACAGACGCTGACTTGACTTTACCTGTTTTTTGGCGCAAAATCGTTTCAAAACCATCGTGAGTTCCGATAAAAAACAACGACAATTTGCAAAAAATCGGGTTTTTTGAGATGAACAAGAAATTGCGGTCGGATTCTGCGCTGCTTGTGGATCCGAATGCCCTCGACGGTCCGATTGATTTTTTATCGGTCTTTGGCCGGGGAGGGCCGGTACATATTGAAATCGGATTCGGGCGCGGAACCTTTCTCGTTTCTCAGGCGACCGCCTTTCCGGAGGAGAACTTTCTGGGCATCGAGTGGGCCGCCAAATTTTATCGCGTCACTGCCGACCGCATCGTCCGCCGAGGCCTGTCCAATGTCCGCCTTCTCCGCACTGAGGCGGCCGGATTTGTGGCCGGATATGTTCCGGATGGATCAGTTCGGATGTTTCATATCTACTTTCCTGATCCCTGGCCAAAAAGACGGCACAACAAACGACGGTTCTTTTCCGAACAAAATCTTACCCATCTTCTCCGCTGTCTGGAGGTCGGAGGCATCATTAATTTCGCTACCGATCATGAAGGATATTACCTTTCGGCCAGCCGGATTGCGGATTGCTTTGCTGCCGAGGGAACCCTCGGACGGATTGATTTTGTCCGCCCAGCCGGCGCGCGCGATGGAGAACTGGTCGGTACGAACTACGAGCGAAAATACAGGATTCAGGGACGAACGACCTATACGTTTGCGCTGCAGAAAAAATGAACTCGACCCCTCTGACAACCCGTGATTTTGCCGCTGTTCTTGAAGAATACGCAGATCGCTTTTCGCTTTTGACCGACCTGCTGATCGAGGAAAACAAAATCCATAACCTTACGCGCATTACCGATCCGACGCAGATCCTCTTTCGCCATATTCTGGACTCTCTGATCGCCTTGAAAATTCTTGATTTTCCTGCTGAATCGGGGAGTGGTTTTACCTGCGTCGATATCGGATCCGGGGCCGGCTTTCCGGTCCTGCCGCTGGCGATTGTGCGGCCGGATTGGAAGTTCCTTTCCATTGAGGCCACCGGCAAAAAGGCCGCCTTCCAGCAAAAGGCATGCAGGGCGCTCGGACTGACTCATGTTCAGGTACTCTCGGCAAGGGCCGAGGATCTGGCCCATGATCGACGGTATCGCCAGCGATTTGATGCGGTTTTGGCTCGTGCGGTGGCCAATCTGTCTGTGCTGGCCGAGTTATCGCTTGGGTTTGTGAAAATCGGCGGCCGATTGATCGCCTGGAAAGGCCCGGATGTCGCCGAAGAACTCCGTCTTGCCCTAAAGACATTTGACCAAATGGGGGCCGCCGAAGTCAAACGGGTGCCTTATCTGCTCGAAGGAGTGAATACCGAAAAAATTTCCATGTCTTTGATTGTCGCGGAAAAAACCCGCTCTGTACTCGATGGTCTTCCGCGATCTTTCGCACAGATCAAACATCGCCGACTGCCTGATATTTGCATTTGAACTGGAACTTTCGCGGGCGGGATGATATCTTATGTCGGCGATAGAAACCCTTGGCGGAAAGGAAGATCATGCGGACGCTGCGAATTTGGATGATGGGATTTTTGCTGACCGGTTTGTCTGCTTTTGGTTCTCTCTCCGAGCAGGAATTTCAAACGCCGCCGACGTGGGCGGGCGTTCGCTGCTGGTGGTGGTGGCTTAACAGCAATGTCACCAAGGAAGCCATCACTCGCGACTTGCAGGAGATGAAGGCCAAGGGCTACAGCGGGGCGATGATCTTTGATGCAGGCGGAGCCGAGCAGCGGGGCAATGCTCAGG
>JAKJEN010000132.1:0-6952 GCA_022705405.1 Planctomycetota bacterium
CGGCTGGGCAATTTTCGCAGACTGGCGGTCCGCTGGGATCGAGATATTCCTGTGTATAGTGCGTTTTTTCATACCGCATGCCTCATCATAACACTCGGGAAGTTATGAAATAGCTTCTAACAAAAGGGGCAAAAGCCCCGTTTCCGGTATTAAAAACACTATTTTTTAAGAATTGTGGCTATTGCCTTTTGCTCAGTATCAGCCGTGATAGGACTTGAGAGCATCTGGCGGAATGGTGGCTAGCCGGTAAGGCTGCCCCTTCAGACACTGCCCCCAGCAGAAAAAAGGGAAAAACGGCAAAATCCAGCGCCCTAGCTCTTAACCACCAGGCCGCGAGTTTGGAGCCGAGGTCAGGATTTTCCGACCTTTGAGCGTCGCATCATAAATCTCGGCTGCATTTGCGGAGGCAGTCAGGATAATCAAGATGAAAAAAGGCAGAAAGCCCATGTTTTCTGCCTTTGCTGTTCTGCGTCGGGTGGGCTAGGATGCTTCATTATTATGTCAGCTGTGTCCCTTTCTTTGAACAGTTTTCAGGATCAGAATTTTAACAAATAGGGTAATGGTTTTGGGGGGTTTGTGTCAAGTTTTGTGTTTTTTAGCATGCCAGGCTAAAAACCAGCTGAATTGCCGGCTGTCTTTTGTGCTCAAAATTGTGTATGATGGGTTTATGGCGGTTCTTTTCCAATCAAGTCCTGCCTGAAAGTGATTTTCGGTTCGACAAGGATATTGTGCACAATACTTCTCCCGAACCGTTCTGTTTTTTGCGTTAAGAAAGGCCGCTGCTTTTCATATTTTTCATGTGTGAAAATCCAATTTTCGCCTATTACCTATTAGAGCCGGACCATACAGCCGGAATATGCCGTCAGGGGCAACTCAGGATAAACGCATGGACCTGAACGATGGAACCTGATGTAAAGAAGAAAAATGAGCTTTTTGTTGAGCTGTTTAGTTCAAATTACAGCCGGATTATGTCTTTTATATACACGCTGGTTCCCTGCACGTGGGATGCCGAGGATATTATGCAGGACACCGCAAAGGTCCTGTGGGAAAAGTTCGAGCAGTTTCAAGTTGGTTCCAATTTTGTTTCCTGGGCAATGACGATCGCCAAATATCAAGTCCTGTCGCATCGAAAAAAATACAACATAAAAGTCCAGTTTAATTCCGACCTGATCGAAATCTTGTCGGACGAGTCCCAAACCCCCCTTCCCGGCGAGCGGGAACGATTGAATGCGCTTCGGAATTGTATAACAAAACTCAATTCAAAAGACCAAGAACTTTTACGCTGCCGTTTTGAAAAGCAGATGACGGCCAAGATGTTATCCGGCCAAATCGGAGTGGCTATGAATACGATTTACCGGAATGAGTCCAGAATCCTTACGCTTTTATTCAATTGTGTGCGAAAAACTCTGGGGCTCAGCGTCCATGAGTGAATCCCTGCCCAATCGCGAGCTGAATGAATTGGCGTTTCTGATTTTTCAGAGTCTCGATGGTTCGATCAGCCGAGATGACGTTGAGCGGATGGAAACCATTCTCCGGTCCAGTCCGCCAATGCGTGCGGCCTATCGGGAATATCTGTCGATTTATTGTGAGCTGACCAGTTTGCTCCGAGGCGCTCAAGTTAATCCTTCCGATATTAACCGCCCTGAAGCATCTGAATTATGGAAAGCCATGGCGGAATACGAGAAAACCGCTCCGGAGATTGTAATCCCGCAGGCGAAGCCGAAAAAAGAACTTATTCAGAAAGTCGAATACCCTCCCCTCCGCCGCCGGAAGCTGAGCAAGTGGGAAATGGGGTTTCTGGCTACAGCGGCTGCCATGATGATGTTTGTTATTCTGTTTGCCCGCTTTGTCTCTCGGAGGGGTGTTGAAGTTGCCACGTTAACCAATGGTTTGAATGCCCGCTGGGTCGGCGCGCCTGTTTCGATGGAATTCGGGGCGCGTCTGACCACTGGTTCAGACCTCTGGATGCTGCAGGAGGGAATCGCCGAACTGACTTTTGACAATGGCAGCCGGGTCGTTATGGAAGCGCCCTGTGAATTCAGCATTTTAACAAGTGACCAGATTTTATTGAATTACGGGCGGCTGTATGCGGCGGTTCCGAAGGGAGCTATCGGCTTTACGGTGAATACACCGTCGGCTCGTATTATCGATTTAGGCACCGAATTCGGCATCCATGCGGAAACCGGCGGAGATACATCTCTGCATGTAATCAAGGGCAAGACAACGCTGATTGCCGGCCAAAAAATGAAAAAAATCAGCATGGAAGTTGCAAGCAATACGGCCAAAAGGGTTTCCTCTGCTAATCGGCAGATTGTCGATATACCCTACAATGAAACTCTTTTTGCCCGCCAGGTTGACGGCCGACGCCGATTTGTCTGGAGGGGCGAAAACCTGAATCTGGCCAGCATTGTCGCAGGTCGTGACGGTTTTCAGGAGGTTGGTTCTCTGAGCGGTCTTAACCCTACGAATGGAAAATATACGAGTTCTGTTATTGGAAAGGATCGGGAGGCGAATCCTACTTACAATCGCGTGGCGGACTCTGCTTTTATCGACGGGGTATTTGTGCCGGACGGCGGTTCAGGGCCGATTCAGATTACCTCGTTGGGACATACGTTCGACTGCCCCGATACCTTCGGGATTTTTACACATGAAATTGCTGCCTACAAAGGGGATATTAAAGACCAAGCCACTACCATCCCGCCGGTCATTATCCATGGTCAAACGTTCCCAAATGAATCGATTGTGCTGCTTCACAGCAATATCGGCGTCACATTTGACTTTCAGGCGATTCGCCAGTCCCTGCCAAACCTCGAGTTGAAAAGTTTCAAGGCCTGGGGCGGTCTGACGGAAGCACTTGCTTACCTGAAAAAGGACCGACCTGATATTGATTTTTGGGTTTTGGTTGATGGGCAAATCAAATACGAGAGGAAAATGCTTCAAATTGAAGATGGACCTGTTTCATTTGAGATTGAACTCCATCCTCAAAATCGTTTTCTGACCTTGATTGTGACGGAAGGGGTTCGGGGGGCGGACAATAACAGAATCTATCCTTATGCTAATGATTTCTTTTATTTGATAAATCCGGAACTGACCTTAAAAGAAAAACCTGAAAGATAATGGGACTGGGCACACGCGTGTGTGTAAAAAGATAGAATTGTTAATTTAACGTGGAGGTATGGAAAGATGAAAAGTATGAAAAGCATGGTAAGGGTGATTGTTTTCATGTGTATGTGTGTGGCAAGTGGTATTGGTGCAATTACGGTGACTAATACCGCTACATTCGCGGAAGCGGGTAATGGGGTTTCGGGGCCATTCGGGGTCACGTTTAGCAACTTCGACATGGCTGGCGGCAACACTGTTGTTGCGCTTGTGAGTTTTGAAAGCAGCGTCGGAATGGGTACCGTCACCTACGGCGGTGTTGCTGCGGACGCTGTAGTAACAGCCCAAAATGGTGTTCAGCAAGCGTTCGTCTTTTATTGGATCGACGTTGCTTCGGGATCGGACCTCATCGTTACACCAGCTGCCGGTGCCGGCATATGGGATATGCTCGCCGTCAGCGCACTGACTCTCAGCGACGTGACGGGCGTCTACGCTACGGCCACAGGTATCGAGGGCAAGGGCTCGGGTACTGAGCTTAACTATGATAGCGGCAATGGACTCTCCGTAGCTGCCTTTGTTGACAATAGCTATGACCCTGCAGCCCCGCCTCCGTACATTAGCGCTGCTTCGGCATTTCTCGATACCATCGTGCAGGCGCAGGGTGGTTCAACGTCAAGCCCGTTTGATATTAGTAAAGGCAGTGCCGGTTTCGCCCACGCATACGGTGAAACGACGGCGGCCACGGGCATCTTCGACCAGTTCATGCAAGGCAGTTCGTCCACCCGAGAAGCGGCCGCGCTCGTAAATTTCATTCCGGAGCCGGCTACAGTGATTCTCTTGGGCTTGGGCGGTCTAGTTTTAAGACGCCGTAAATAAAATAAGTTGTTAGCAGATAGCGATAGTAAGGAAAAAGAAACTAATAATTTTTGCTTGCGGAGGTGTTATGTTATGAAGAAAATTGGGTACAACTATTTAATTCTCATTGGCGCAATGGCCGTTTTTGGCTCTGATACCAGAGCGGCGTTGCCGGTGACGGATGGCTTGGTGATCCACCTGGAAGCGGATTCGATTACTGGCGCTTCCAACGGCAGTCGGATTGCGACATGGACGGGTTTGGTAGGCTCAGGCATGGATGCCGTGCAGCCAACAGCAGACAGTCAGCCGGTCTATGTTGCATCTAATCCATTATTCAAGGGACATGCGACAGTGCAGTTTGACGGGACCAATGACTGGATGGATCTGCCCAGCGGCTCCAATTGCCCGTTCCATGTCGGCTCATTTACGCTGATTGCAGTGGCACGGTTTAACGCCGTCAACCGCGCCCAGTATCTTGTTGCGGGGCAGGCAGGCAGTGCAAACGACCGTCTGCGTATTATAGTGGATTGGCTCAATTCGTACTGGGCTTTCCACTGGCGTATCGGCAGTACAGGCTGGCCCGGTGCTATCAATGCGTCTCCCGATACACAAGTTCACATTTTCGGTGCAGGCTCCGGCGATGGAATCGCCGAAGGTTTTCTGGATGGCGTCAGTGTAGGGACAGCATCAAATTCCTCGACGCTGCAGCCGGGTGATTTTAATATCGGCTGCTTTAAGGGAGCTTCCAGTTTCATGTCGGGCGACATTGCCGAAGTGATTGTTTTTAACCGTAAACTGACCGCTGAGGAGTACGCGCAGATTAATGAGTATCTTACATTGAAATACATTCTTACAGTGAGCGAGCCCGAACCGGCGGACGGCGCGACCAATGTCGGGGTAATCCATGGAAACAATGTTGATGTGTCTTTGCAGTGGAAGGCAGCGGCGGATCTGAACAATCCGACTCAGACCGATCCTCGCGTCAAAAAACATTACGTTTATATGGATACGGATAATACAGATGCCGATCCCAATCTATACTATATCGGTGAAGTGATGATAACAGACTGGAGCAGTTTGGCTGCTTCTTACGGCCCTGTACCCTTGAGCTATGACCAAAGTGTAAGTTGGCAGATCGAAGAGGGTCTGGATAACGGTCTGCTCGGCGTGTATGCTCCGGGCGATCCGAACAACTGGCGCGGGCCGATCTGGTCATTTAAAACGCTGGCGAGCGTTCCTGTGATTGATTTGCAGCCGCAGAACCAATACTTCGAAGCCGGAGCGGGAGAGGTTCTTCTGACGCTGACGGCCACTACAGGATTTCCGCCGCTCACCTATCAATGGTATCAAGAAGGCGTCGCTCTCTCGGATGGAGCAAAATATCAGGGTACGCAAACGAATACACTGGTTATTTTGAACCCTGATAGCTATGATGAAGGCGGCTACTCTTGTCAGGTAACGGCAGAGAACGGCAGTGTGACGATGTCGAATACGGCGATTGTAAAAATGAAACGTCTGGCGGCACGCTATCCGTTTGAACTGAACGCCAATGATGCGATTGGCACTAACCACGGCACTGCTGTGGGAGGTTTGTTTTATACATCAGATGTTCTGGTTAAACTGGATGGACAGACGTGGGCAGCTGAACCGAACGGTGTCAGCTATGTGCAGCTGCCGGCAGGCGCCTATCCCAAAGCCGGTTTTGGAAACGGCCTTGAGACAGGTTCGATCGCTTTCTGGTTTAAAGGCAATCTGTACACAAGACAAACCGTCATCGGTTCCGCCAATGACGGCTTGACCACCCTTATTCAGGTTCAGGCGCCTTATACCGGTGATGGTGTTATTCGGCTCTATATGCGGTCTGAGAACGGCAGTGCTATTGACTGTCAGACGGCCGGCACGACACTGCTGGATAATAAATGGCACTATGTTGCGGTTACGTATGAGGTCTCCAGCGGTACGGCAAGCAAAGCCGCTATTTATTTTGACGGCAAGCTGGCGGCCGAAAAGACCGGCAGTGTGTTCGGAAAGATGGCGGACTGGACCTATCCGGTGACTATATTCGGGTTGAACAATCGAGGTACCATTACAGAACGATGCATCGGGATGTTCGATGATCTGCAGATTTACAATTACGAATTGACGGCCGAGCAAATCGCAGATACGTACTATAACGTTACTGGCAAACAGTCTTGCATCCTCGAATATGCATCTCAATTTGACCTGACCGGTCCGGATGGTCAGCCGGATTGCAAAGTGGATCTCTATGACCTGACCGCCATGTCCGCCGTCTGGCTGGATAGCGGTCTATATCCGATTCTTCCATAGTCTAAGCAGTCTAAGGCAAGGAATGACGGATTCGCAGAGTATTCTTGCGGCTCGGGTCGGATTGGCCCGGGCCGCAAGAGATTTTCAGCGGCAAAATTGAGAGACCAGCGGGATACATCGGTGGAATGTGCTGCAGAGAGGGGGTTGCAAATTCACGAGAAATGAGGCATATAGATAGAAAAGCCGGTGTGAAGTCAGGCAGATATATTATCCATACTTACCGATTGGGGACTGGGATGTTTAAGAACATAATCAAAGGGATACTGATTTCTCAGATTTTCTGCTGTTCGCTTTTGTTCGCGTCTTTACCCGTTGCAGAGGGGCTTGTTCTTCACCTCGATGCTCATTCGATTACAGGCGTTTCCGACGGCAGTCCGCTGGGTTTCTGGGCGGACTTGTCAGGGGTGGGCAACCATGCCGTTCAGGCGACAGCCGGGGTGCAGCCCGTGTACAGGGCAGCCGCTGCTTCTTTTCACGGGCTGCCTGTGGTTCATTTTGACGGTCTCAATGACTGGATGACTCTGCCGTCAACAACTGTTTCGGCAGGTTCTTTTACCGCATTTGCAGTGGCCAGGTATGAACTTATCAGCAGAAACCAATATCTGATGGCCGGTCAGAACGGCAGCGGGGACAACCGAATCCGCTTTGCGGTCGAAGCCAGCTCCTCGCC
>JAKJEN010000132.1:6976-7225 GCA_022705405.1 Planctomycetota bacterium
GGTATTCGAGTATCGGGCCGGCAGCAGCGGATGGAAAGAGATAACTGCTCCGGCCGATCTGAAGGTTCATCTATTCGCCATGACTTCGGTTGTGGAGGGGTTCTTAGATGGGGTCAGTCTCGGGAGAGCTACCAATACCTCGTCGGAATACCCAGCCGCATTTAATATAGGTTCTTATAATCGCGGTCAGAAGGATTTCTTTGCAGGGGATTTGGCGGAACTGATTATTTTTAATCGGGTGCTGAGCCG
>JAKJEN010000133.1 GCA_022705405.1 Planctomycetota bacterium
AACTCGAAAAATCGTGCGGCAGTTCTATAAGCTCATGAAACTGGCCGCTTAACTATTTATTTTTTGGAAAGTGCAGTCAGAATAAAAAACCGGAAATAAATTCTCGCTTATGGTTTTAATGTGCTCTGTGTTAAAGTATATTTTTACTCCCTTATGTCCATTTGCGTAATGTGACCAAAGCAGTATATCCTCTCCGCCGTTTTTGATTTTATCGGGATCACAAAAACATATTATTCGTATTGTTTTTTCTACTGCATCCTTGATACTTTCTTCATTATCTTGTTTCCTTTTTTGTTTATATGTCGGTTTAAGCGTTTCCCACGCTTCATTTGTTAGATCTTCAGGCAGTTTTTTCTGAAGATCAGCAGACAACCGCGGGCGTAAATTATTACGATAATGTCGGTCCATGTCTTCTCTGTTAATCTCACCGACTGTCCCGAGGCAGAATTCAAAGGGATCATTGAAATCAACAACAGGATTTGCTGCATATAATCTTTGGTCTTTTATGAGTTCGATACAGCGTTCACTGGTTGTGTACCTGCAAAGTATCATTCCAATATTCTCCTTTCATGCTCCTTCTTTTCTTCGTAGTGGATAATTTTAAAAGCTTGTTAATTCTGTCATAAAAACTGCCTGTGTCAATCGGTGGTTAAACAATGATAATAAAAACTTTTGTCATTCGTTTGAAACAAACGAAATTCAGAAACTCTGTTGCGCATAAGAAACCCGGGATTAGAAATCCACACAAAAACCGGTCAATCAGGCAGAGACAAGGAGGCCAAGGCGCGGATGTGCGAGATCGGGACCAGACCTACGGCAGCCAGTTTTAATCTTTGCTGGGGGTCAATAAAAAAGGTACAGGGAAAGCCGTCCGGCAGCGAAAACGGCTCAGGCAGAAAGTCTACCGAGACAACCTCCAGCGCGCCGGGATTGTCCATTGCCAAGGCGCCGGCCGTCTGGCGGGGCTGGGCCACTGCGGCAATCAGGGTCAGATTTTTATCCCCGGCAAACTCCCCCAGTTCCTGCAATTCACGAATCTGCAAACGAAACGGGGGGAACCAAGAAGCCCCAATGAGGAGAACAACCTGTCGGCCATAATAGTCGGCAAGATTTTTTTGTTGTCCGTCCGGCAGAGTAAATGTCAAATTGGGCAATGTCTTTCCTTGCCAATCGGGAAGTGTGGGCTCCCAGGACTGGCGGCTGTTTATGATCTGATCGATGGATTGCAGGGATCGGCCGGCCTGGAGGTTTTTGGCGATTAGTTTGGACAGCGGCTCGTTGCTGTGTTTTATGAGTTTTTGGCGATATAAAAGGACCATTACTGCTATCAGAACCGCAAACAGGAGGTATACCGGCCAGCCGTGTATCAGGTTGTGTCGATCCTTTTTATCCATAAGTCTATGTGGGGCATATTGTACTGAATGATCGGCCAGGCCGAAAGGGGGAGTTAAAAAATAATGAAAAATGGTTGAAAAACCGCATTTTGTACAATTTTAGACAAGATCTTAATCCTCTTATCGGGCGGATTTTTTGATTGACTTGCCTTTCGTACGGGCTACACTATTCAGTCCTTTGTTATGAAGCGGGACTCAAAAGGAAAGCAATAGTCAAACTCCGGGAGATAATCTGTGGGTTACAATTGTATAGTGCTTGTCAAGCAAGTGCCGGATACGAAACGAATTACCGGCCAGGCGATGAATGAAGACGGAACCGTAAACCGGGCGGCTCTTCCGGCGATTTTTAATCCGGAAGATCTGAATGCTCTGGAGATGGCGCTTGAGATCAAGGAAAAATACGGCGGAAAGGTGACGGTGATTACGATGGGCCTTCCGACGGCGGCCGAGGTGTTGCGGCAGTCTTTATATCGCGGGGCGGATGGGGTGATTTTGCTGACTGATCGGCGCTGCGCGGCCAGCGATACCCTGGCGACCAGTTATATTCTCAGCTGTGCGGTGGCGAAACTGAACCCGGATATTGTATTGTGCGGACGGCAGGCCATTGACGGCGATACCGCACAGGTTGGGCCGCAGACGGCTGAGAAACTGGGCTTTCCGCAGATTACGTATGTAGAGCAACTGCTGTCCCTGACGGGCAAGACCCTTACGGCTAAGCGAAATCTGGGCAACGGCTGGCAGGAGGTAAAGACGTCGCTGCCGGCGCTTTTGACGGTGATTGATACGGCCAATGAGCCGCGGGTTCCATCGGCGCGGCGGCTGATGAAGTATAAGGGGGCCAAGTGCCGTCTGGAGGTAGAGGCGGCGGCTAAAACGGATCCGTCGATTGATGTGGAATCGACCTGCAAAGGACTGGAAAAGAGGGGGCTTTTAATTCGCCAGTGGGATCTGGATACGGTGGGAGCGGATTTTGGCCTGGTGCGGGCGAGATGGGTCGCCGACTAAAGTGCATCGGATTCAAAGCGTGGTGCTTGCGGCCAAGGAAACCAAGAGCATCGAGCCCACCCAGGCGGGGATTGAGGCAATGATCCATGAGTTAATCGCGGATCATACAATCGGATAGCAAACCAAAAGAGCAAAAAAATAAAATAAGGACTGTGCATGATTGATGTGAATAAACAGGGAGAGGTTTGGGTTTTTGCCGAGCATCATGAAGGGACGCTGGAGGAGACGTCGATTGAACTTCTCAGCAAGGGCCGTCAGTTGGCCGACCAGTTGAAGGTTCCGCTGGCGGCGGCGCTGGCCGGCAATGGGGTGGAGGAACTTTGCGTTCGACTGGGGCAGTACGGGGCCGACAAGGTGTATCTGGCCGAACATCCGCTGTTAAAGCGCTATCAGGCCAGTTCATACGCCAAAGCGATGTGCGGTCTGATCGTAAAGCATAAGCCGCAGATTGTTCTTTATGGGGCCACACCGGTCGGCCGGGATCTGGCGCCTCGGATTGCCAGCGCGATGAAGGCCGGCCTGACGGCCGACTGTACGGATCTGCAGATCGGCCGTCATGAGATCAAAAGTACCGGACAGACGTTTGAAAATCTGCTTTTGCAGATTCGGCCGGCGTTTGGGGGCAATATTATCGCGACGATTATCAATTATGACCGCTGGCCGCAGATGGCGACGGTGCGAGAAGGCGTGATGCCCATGCCTGAACCGGTCGGAACGCGCAAAGCAAAGGTAATTCGGGAGGCAACCGATCTGACGCCATCGGATCTGCTGGTGGAGATCTTGTCGGAGCATCGACAGCAGAAAAAGGTAAATCTGAAAAGTTCGCGGATCATTGTAGCCGGCGGGGCGGGGGTAGGCAGCCGAGAAAATTTTAAACTGGTCTGGGATCTGGCCAATTGTCTGGGCGGCGCGGCGGGAGCTACGCGCGCAGCGGTGGATTTGGGGTTTATTGATCGGGATCATCAGGTAGGACAAACGGGCACGACGGTACGGCCGAGTCTGTATATAGCGATTGGCCTTAGCGGGGCGATACAGCATCAGGCGGGGATGGCCGCCAGCCAGAAGATTATTGCGATCAATAACGATCCGGATGCGCCGATTTTTAATATCGCCCATTATAAAATTGTCGGCGATCTGAACGAGGTAGCGCCGAAGATGATCAAGGCGATTCGGGAAAAAGCATAAAATGAATCAAACGTCAAAAAGGAAAAGGTTCAAGTGAGGATTCGGTCATACGCCGAAACCTGTTTTAAGGATTCCATATATGGGCAATTTTTATCGAGACAATGACGATATCCAGTTTTTGATGAAGCATATTGATTTGGCGCCGCTGGCGGATTTGATGGAGCGGGGCTTTCGGTTTGCCGGGCAGTTTGATACGGCTCCGGCCAATGCCGAAGAGGCCATCCAGAATTATGATCTGGTGTTGGATTCGCTGGGTCGTCTCAGCGGCGAGTTTATCGCGCCGCGCAGCGAAGAGATTGACCGGGAAGGCAATACGCTCCATGAGGACGGCACAGTGGGGTATGCCAAAGGGATCGCCGAATCGCTGAAGGCGCTGGCCAAAGCGGAGGTGATGGGGTTTACCCTGCCGCACCAGTACGGCGGGCTGAATTTTCCGAATCTGATTTATTCGGCGGCGATTGAAATTGTGTCCCGGGCCGACGCCTCGCTGATGAATATTTTCGGGCTGCAGGGGATCGCCGAGACGATTAACTTCTTCGCCGATGATTCGATCAAAAATCGCTATCTGCCGGATTTTGCGGCCGGCAAGGTGACCGGCGCGATGGTGCTGACGGAACCGGACGCCGGATCGGACTTGCAGGCGTGCAAACTGAAGGCCTTTCAGGATTCAGAGGGCCGCTGGTATCTGCACGGGGTCAAGCGATTTATTACCAACGGCTGCGGCGAGGTGCTGCTGGTGCTGGCTCGTTCGGAACCGGACCGCAGCGGCGGACTGGGACTCAGTCTGTTTGTCTGCGACCGGGGGCCGACGGTACGGGTGCGTCGTCTGGAGGATAAACTGGGGATTCACGGCTCGCCGACCTGCGAGTTATTTTTTGACAATACGCCCTGCGAGTTGATCGGAGAGCGTCAGCGCGGACTGGTGACGTATGTAATGAGTTTGATGAACGGGGCGCGGATCGGGATAGCGGCCCAGTCAATGGGCATTGCGGAGGCGGCGTATCGGATTGCGCGGGATTATGCCAGCAGCCGCAAGCAGTTCGGGGTGGCGATTGAGAAACTTCCGGCGGTGCGGGATCTGCTGATTGATATGAAGATACAGATAGAGGCCGGTCGCGCGCTGTTGTATGAAACCAGCCGGGTTGTGGATTATGAGGTTGGTCTGACAAAAATCTCTGAGGATCCAGGCGAAGATAAGGAATCACAGAAAGAGGCCAAGCAGCAGCTTCGCACGATCAAGCGGGCGGCCGCGATGCTAACGCCGATGAGCAAATATTTTTGCTCGGAGATGTGCAACCGGGTGACCTATGATGCCATTCAGGTACTCGGCGGCAGCGGATACATGCGGGATTACGCGTGTGAGCGGCTGGCGCGGGATGCGCGTATTACGACGATTTATGAAGGGACCAGCCAATTGCAGATCGTTGCGGCAGTGCGCGGCGTATCGGGCGGAACGTGCGAGAAGTATCTGTCGGAACTGGCCCAGGCGCCGTATGCGGACAGCGTACAGGATTTGCTGGCTCTGCTGAAGGAAGGTACGGAACGGATGGTCAAAGCGGCGGCCTTTGTGAAAGAGTCGGGCGTGGATTACATGGATCTGTACGGCAGGCAACTGGTGGACAGTGCGATTGCTTTGATAAACGGGTATCTGTTCTGCGGGCAGGCCTCCAGCAAGGCGCAGATGGAAACGCAGGTTGCCCCTAACGGACAGTCTGATCAGCCGAAAACGATTCCGATGGCACAGCGCAAGGAAATGATAGCCCGCCGGTACATCGCCCGCAACGCAGAAAAGATCCGGGCGCTGACCGCGGAGATCTGCTCAGGGGATAAATCGACGTTTAAAGAATACGAAATTCTGGCCGGCCCGGCGCCGGAACTGAGTTAATCTTCTAAGGCATCATCGCCCCGTTTTGAAGGGGGGAGAATTTTCGATTTGATTTTGAGGATCTGATTGTATGCTGCGAGCGGTGATATTTGATTTTGACGGGGTGATTGCGGATTCGGAATTTCTGCATTACAAGGCCCTTAACAAGGTTCTCAATCTGCATGGAGTCGATGTGCCCAAGGAAGTGCACTGGGAACGGTATCTGGGCTATACGGATATTGAGAATCTTCAGGCGGTCTCGGACGACTATAATATGAATCTTTCGGCCGAGGCGATTCAGGAGATGGCGCGGCAAAAGGCCGTAATTTTCAAAGACCTGGTGCAGGAAGAGGCAGCCATCCTGGATGGAGTGGAAAATCTGATCGAATTGCTGCGCCGCCATCAAATACGCCGGGCGATCTGTTCGGGGGCCATTCGGGCCGACATCGATCAGATGCTGGCCGGCAGTGCTTTGAAGGAGGCATTTGAGGTCATAGTCACTGCGGATGATGTCCAAAAGGGCAAACCGAACCCGCAAGGATATATCTTGACTTTGCAGAAATTGAATGAGAACCAAACCGATCCGATAAAGCCCGGCGATTGTGTCGTGATAGAAGATTCTCACTGGGGTCTGGAAGCGGCGGCAGCCGCGGGGATGCACCCGGTAGCGGTGACCAATACTTATCCGGTCGAACAATTGAAAGAAAAAGCCGAGATGGTAATAGCCCGACTGGACGAGTTGACTGTGGAAGACTTAAGGAATCTTTGTAAATAAGCAAATAGACCTCCATATAGTATAAATATATCTTCCTTTTGCATCTTGTTATTTTCTTTTTGCCAAGTGTCTCTTATAAATGAAATATGAGTTATTATGCTTAATAATGAGGTTTTCTGCTTACTTGACTTGACTTTTCAAATGTTTGGACTATACTATAATGTTCAGTTTTTCTCGGCCTAAACTTTTTCAATTCTAAAAAAGTATGTCGGAAAAGGTCTTTTTTGTCTATGTACTTAAAGACGCTGCGTGTCTGACACGAAAACTAAAGAAGCATACGGTGATTTTAATACGGAGTGTATTTGTCAGGTTTTGATTACAGTTTAGTCAGCCGGATTCAGCAGGCAAATGATATTGTTGAGGTGATCGGAGAGCATCTTCGCCTGGATAAAAAAGGCAAGGAATTGGTAGGGCTATGTCCCTTTCATACCGATCATCGCCCGAGTTTATACGTTAATCCTGCAAAACAGATTTTTAAGTGTTTTGCGTGCGGGGCCGGCGGCGATGTTTTAAAGTTTATTCAAATGCGGGAAAATCTGACCTTTCCGCAGGCGCTTGAGCGGCTGGCTCAACGGGCCGGAATTCCGCTGGATCATACCTGGAGTAAAAAGCAAGCCGGCAGCCGTTTCGACGAGCCGGATTCTAAAACTTTGTCGAAAATCAATGCCTGGGCCATGCAGATCTGGATCGGCAATCTCAAGGACCCGCAAAAGGGGGCGCAGGCCCGCCAGTATCTGGAGAGTCGGCAGATATCAGATCAATCGGTCAGGGACTGGAAACTGGGCTTTGCGTCGGATGGCTGGGACGACCTGGTATCTCGTTCCAGTTCGGCCAAGCTGACGGCCAAGATGCTGACAGCGTCCGGTTTGGCCGTGCCCAAAGAGCCCAGCGGCTACTATGACAAATTCCGCAACCGGCTGATGTTTCCGATTCATGATGTCGGCGGGCGGGTGATCGGTTTTGGCGGAAGGACTCTCGGCGGCGATCCGGCCA
>JAKJEN010000134.1 GCA_022705405.1 Planctomycetota bacterium
GCCTAAAATCGGTCAGTTTGAGTTAAAAACTATTTCGCAGAATCAAGATTTCCGTCCGGTATTTCGGAAGAAACAAACCTTGTACGGGCTGTCGCTGGACGACTCTGACAAGCCCTGTGATTGCCGGAGGTGGGAGTCGAACCCACACCCGGGGTGAACCGGAAAGGATTTTGAATCCTTCGCGTCTGCCATTCCGCCACTCCGGCTGGTATCGAGTTGGCAAGAATAGGTGAATCGGCAGAATCCGTCAAGAAAATTCCCAGATTGTGTCCGGGATGGGAAGTCCCGATCAGACGGTTTCATCGAGGAAGAGGATATCTTCAGGCACGGCTGCCACATCGCGCCGATTGGGACCGAGGACCTGACGGATCTGGCTGGAATGTTTGCCCGCCAGTTCCCTTAATTCAGAGGAACTGAGACTGATTACGGCTTTGGCTCGAGAGTTGATCATGACCACAGCGCCGACGCCGAAGGTACCCTCGATTTTGGTGATGCCTTTGGGCAGAAGACTTTTTTTCTTTTTCAGGGCCGCCATAGCCCCTTCGTCGATATAGATGGTGCCTTCAGGACGGCTGTGAAGAATCCAGCGTTTTCGATTGGACAGTTTTTCTCCATGAGGGATAAACAGGGTGCCGATCTCCTCGCCGGCGAGGATTCGGCTCAGAATATTGGGCTCTCGGCCGTGGGCCAGGACGACCGGATATCCGGCGGTAGCGGCAATTTTAACCGCTTCAATTTTGGTCTTCATTCCGCCGGTGGAATAGGCCGACCCCTTTTTGCCTGCGGCTTTAGCGATCTGGCTGGTGATTTCTTTGACGACGCGGATTGGTTTGGCATCCGGGTGAGTGCGCGGGTCTTTGTCGTAGAGGGCGTCTATGTCGGTCAGCAGGATCAGCAGATCCGCATCGATCTTGCTGGCGACAAGGGCGCTGAGTTTATCATTATCGCCGAAGGCCGTGCCGATTTCGGCTGTTGAGACGCAGTCGTTTTCGTTGAGGATAGGCACCACTCCCAGCGCCAGCAGGGTTTCGATAGCATTGCGGAGATTGAGATAACTTTTCCGTTTGCTGAGGATTTCGGCGGTCAGCAATACCTGCGAATCAACCAGGCCCAGTTCGGCGAAGGCGGTGTTATACTCGTGCATGAGCAGCGGCTGGCCGACTGATGCACAGGCCTGTCGGAGTTTGAGATCAACGATGGGGCCTTTGAGTTTGAGCGGACCGGCTCCCATGCCGATAGCGCCGCTGGTGACCAGCAGGACCTGACGACCCTGGCTTCGCAAATCGGCGATCTGGCGAGCGATGTTTCGAACGTAGTCCTTATCGATGCCGCCGGATTTGCTTAATGTTGAGGTGCCGACCTTGATGACGATGCGCTTTGTGTTCTTAAAATCTCTCATTTTTTTGATTTCCATTTTTTTCGCAGCGGTTTGTGAGTAAACGGCTTGGCATGGCTTCCGCTATATTGGGCGACGGTCTGGCCGCTGCCGATCAGACGCCATTTATAAATCATAAGGCCTTCCAGACCGACCGGTCCGCGAGCGTGAATTTTGTTGGTGCTGATGCCGACTTCGGCCCCAAGGCCATATCGAAAACCGTCTGCAAAACGCGTGCTGGCGTTATGGAATACATTGGCAGAGTCCACTCGATTCATGAATTTTTCGGCGGTATCGCGTCGATTCGTGACAATGGCGTCTGTGTGGCCAGAGCCGTAGGCGTTGATATGGCTGATAGCCGAATCAAGATTATCCACAACACGGATCGAAAGGATCAGGTCAAGATATTCGGTTTTCCAGTCTTCTTCAGCAGCCGGGTTTGCCTCAATGATCCGACGGGTTTTTTCGCAGCCGCGAATTTCTACCTTTTTCTCGTCGAGAATGACCTTGAGCTTCGGCAGGAATTGAGCGGCGATTTTATCGTGAACCAACAGAGTTTCGACGGCATTGCAGACAGCGGCATACTGACATTTGGAATCTGCCGTGATCTGGACGGCCATGTCGATATCTGCATCTTTATCGACATAAACATGGCAGATGCCGTCGGCGTGACCCAGCACAGGAATATTTGTATTGTCCATGATGTGTCGGACAAATTCATTGCTGCCGCGAGGAATGATCAGATCGATATAGGCATCCAGATTCAGCAGGGCGGCTACATCGTCGCGAGTTTCCATCAAAGCCATCCATCCATCCGGCATGCCGGCACGCCGGGCAGCCTCGATAATCATCTCAGCCAGAATGTGATTGGTTCGCGCTGCCTCTGAGCCGCCTTTGAGAAAGACGGCGTTGCCGCTTTTGAGACAGAGGGTGGAAATCTGCACCAGTGCATCGGGACGGGATTCAAAGATAACGCCGATCACGCCGATGGGGCAGGTGACTTTATATAATTCCAGTCCCCGGTCCAGTTCAGTAGCCGAGAGGGTGCGCCCTACAGGATCGGGCAGCGCAATCAGACTGTTGATGCCCTCACAGACCTCGTCCAGTTTGCCCTGATCAAACTTGAGTCGTTTGAGCAGGGGCTCAGACAGATTATCTCGCTTTGCCTGCTCCAAATCGGCCTGATTTTCTTTCAGGATCCTGGCTGCATTGGCTTTTAAGGCATCGCGAATACAGGCAAGGGCCTGATTTTTTTGTTCCGTGGTCAGTGCGGTCATCTCAATGGATGCCTTTTTTGAAAATGCAGCCGTCGATTCCATCGCCATATTAAGTTCCTTGTTATTCATAACTGATGAATTCAAAGAGTTTTAACGGATGTCTAAAATACAAAAAAGCCCTTGCAAATGAAAGTGGAAAATTACGAAATCATTTACCGGCAAAAAGATCGGCTATCAGATAAATGTCTGATAGTAAAGAGTGTATCGATTGTACGGAATAATAGGTCTATGACTGATTTATCGGTCCTGACGGGTGTTGGGGAGCTTTAATTTACGGCCTGCACAGCGATTGCCAAGATACCTTCCTTAAGCCGGCAGAAAGATCTGACGATTCGACAGACAAATGACAAGGAGACTATCTATGATGAGCTTAAGGAAATGGACTGGCTTGTTATTTGTTCTGATATGCCCGGGTTTGGTATTTGCCGGACTTGGCGAGTTATCCGCATCGGCTGTCGAGTCCAGCCGACCCCGGCTGGCATTAACCAGTCCGCTTGTTTTCAGCAGCGGGTACTCTTACTCATTCAGAAATGGCGCCTGTGGAATCTCCGACGGCAGCGATTTTGACGCGGTACGGTCGGCCTTTGAAACGTGGACAGGACAGCCGGGTTTATCTTTGCGGGCTGTGGAAATAGACCAAAAGGGGAAATTTGTACCCGGTCGGATGAACTATCAAAACGATATTTCGTGGATTGGTCCTACAGCCGGCGATCCCAATCCGTGGAAACATGCGCTGAATCTGCCGGATGAGATGCTGGCGGTGGTGATGGTTTGGACTGAACCGAGGACTCATTGCGTTTTGGAGCGGGATTTGTATTTTAATGATGTGACGATTTGCTGGCGAACCGAAAGCGATGGCGCTGAAATAGGCGGCTATTTTGTGGAGCATATTGCTCTTCATGAAATCGGTCATCTATTCGGTTTGCCGGATGTTTATGATCCGGGGCAGCCGGGTTGGGAGGAGTGGATGGGGAGCGAGAATCGGGCTTTGACGATGTATGGATATTCTTCGTGGCAAGATGAAACTGTTGTTCTGCATCCTGCGGATGTTGCCGCTATGGCTTTACTTCATTCTGCCGGCACTCCCGAACCGGGCTCATTTGGGTTATGGGGGCTGGCTGCGGGACTATTTTGGGTTATTTCAAGACGATAATCTCTTTTTTCAAAGGTCTCTTGACAAAATTTGACCTTTTGCTTACCTTGCCGATTTGCTGCATCCTGTTGCGGGCGTAGCTTAATGGTAAAGCCCCAGCCTTCCAAGCTGGTCATGTCGGTTCGATTCCGATCGCCCGCTTTTTGTCCCAGATGGACATCGCTTGCCAGCGGTTGTCTAACTCTGCCGGCGTTCAAAGCTTAGGGCAATTTTACATACGTTTTCCGTGCTCGTTTTTTTCTCCAAAGTGTCGGCCCATGTCAGCGGTTGTCTATGCCGGTATGCATTCACTGCAAGTTTTACTACAAGCGCAGCTGCGAGTATGGGCAGATTTTGTCGCATGATTTGCGGTTGTGGCTATTGTTTTTTTGTGTTGTCTACTCATCACCCTGTTTATAATATGGAACTTAATTCATAAAATCGGTTCCTTTAAACAGCAGGAGTAAGGTGCGATGAATTTTCAGATAGAACGCTTAAAACGATTGCCGTTACAGCCGCAGATGCGTTGGCAGGGCGGTCTGTTTCGTATGCCGGCATGGGCGCCTAATAATGAGCAAAAACTCTACAGGCCTTGGTCTGCATTCTGGGTAAATCTGGCCACCCATAAAATCAGCTCTCAGGCGGGGGAGCCCTCTGAATACAAGGATTTTTCTGCGGCCCTGGATAGTCTTGTGCAATTTGCCTGTGACAAAAAATTGGGCGGGCATCGCCCGGGGACCATAGAGGTTAAAGATCCCGATCTGGCCGAATATCTTCAATCGCAACTGGCGAATACCGGAATTTCCGTAGTTTGCCGGGATCGTCTGATGGTGTTTGATGAAGTCCTTGCCGATCTTACCGAACATATATGCGAGGGTAAGTCCTTGCCGGACGCCTTATCCGCCAAGCGAGTGACAGTCGATATGATGCGTAGTTTTGCGGAGGCGGCAACGGCATTTTACACCGCTCAGCCCTGGCGTCATCTATGCGATGTTGACCTTATCGTGATTGAAGAGCCCTTTGTGGATCCGCTGTTGCGGTATGCCAGCATTCTGGGTAACGGCGGCATGACCTATGGGATTGCTTTTTATGATTCGGCCGAGATGTTTGAGCAGTTTATTGACGGTCATGGGATGGAATTGATTAAAAACAGACCCTATTGGACGGTGTTTTTCGGGGGCATCGAAGAACTGCCTTTCGGCGATTCTGACCTATGGGAAGAGAATAATCTGCCAGTTGCTTGCCCGGAGGCATATCCGTTGGCGATTTGTTATGATCCGAAGAGCAAGCACCGAAGGCCTCAGCCGGATGTGCTGGCGTTTCTGGAGGGGCTGCTTCGGGCTTTTGCCCAGACCTCTGAATCGGAGATCGATAGCGGCAGATGGCAAAGAACGGTAAGTACGTTTCAAGGCGAAGAAACCTATACCTTGGCGTTACCGGGATTGCTGGAGTCGTCCGAGGAGGCACGCAAACGAAACATCAAACAGGGCCGCCTTCCCGACCGCCGGGCGATGGAAAAAACACACCTGGATATCCAGCGGATTCTGGACGGCCATGATTTTTCCAGCGCAGACGAAATGCAGGATTTTATCAATGCAAATATTGTGGGCAAACCGGTACCCCCGCAGCATCCCGTGACCGCCCTGGAACAGGCACAGGACCTCTGTTATGAGGCGTTTGAGGCCAGGGGCCGAAAGCAAATCCAGCTTGCCAAAAAAGCATTGGAAATATGCTTTGATTGTGTGGATGCCTATGTGATCCTGGCCGAAGCGTGTTCAGACGACAAGGAATCTCATGATCTGTATGCGAAAGGCGTAGCGGCAGGCGAGCGCCTCTTGGGCGAACAATTCTTCAAGGAGGAAGCAGGTCACTTCTGGGGGATTATTCAGACACGCCCTTATATGCGTGCCAGGTTTGGGTTGGCTCAATGTCTTGAAAATATGGGAGAAATCGATAAAGCCATTGAACATTATCAAGAAATGCTTCGATTGAATCCCAATGACAATCAGGGGGTACGCGAGTCACTGTTAGGGTGTTTGCTTGAGACCAAACATGTAGAGGAAGCGGATGCGCTGCTGAAGCAATATAAAGACAAGCACATGGCGATATGGAATTATGGCAGGGCATTATTGACGTTTATACAAAAGGGGAATAGCGCAACGGCCCGTAAACAACTGGCAAAGGCCGTCGAGATAAATCCTTATGTAGCTGACTATCTGCTAAATGAAGAACCGTTGCCTCCATTGCCGCAAAGTTATAGTCTCGGCAGCGAGGAAGAAGCGATTGTTTGTGCAGATACACTGCAATGCGCATGGGAGTCAACACCCGGTGCACTTGAATGGATGGAACAGCAACTTGATTAACAAGCATTTTGAGGGTGCTGCAGTTGCTTTATAAAATGCCGTGAATGTGGCAAAGTGGGTAAGAAAAGGACTTGATTTACCCTTGCTTCTTCTGAATGCTCCCGGCCTATTATTTGCATGCATAAAAGAAATCAACCGTAAAAATACCCTACTGTTTCCAGTAGGGTATGAAGGTTCTTTCAGGTCTGATAGAGAACAACTATGCACGGTGCAACGCGAATTGTCCTCGTCCGACCTTCCGGAAGCGGGATGCCTCGCCTTTTGTGCGGATCTCTTTGGCGATGGCGGCATGCAGGGTATTAGCTGGTGTCTTGCCGCCGGCGCTTTGCCAGTAGCCCTTGGCGGCCATGGCCTCGATCAGTTGCCGGCAGGTCATGGGTTCTTTGGTCTCTGCCAGCAGCCGCACTGCCGAATCCAGGGCCGAGGCGTGTTTGGCCTTGGCCGAGGTTGGCGCACGGTGGGCCGTGTTGGCCTGTTTAGCCTGGCTGGTAGATTTACTCGACTTGGCGGCCGACTTGGCGCCTGGGGGCGACGTGGGCGTTTTGGGGGCGATCAGGCGGCTAGCGGTCTTGATGGTCAACGGCTTGTTGGTGGCAAGCCCAATCGCCTCCCAGCCGCCTTTTTCAGCGGCCTTCATGATCCGCACGGGGGTGGTGTTCCTGCCGACCTTCAGGGCATAGACGCTGCCGATTTTGATGTCTGTGGTTTTCATAATTCTGTTCCTTTCAAAAAAATGTTAGTCTCCGAAATTTTGCAACATACGGTAATAGTCATGGATCATCGAATTGGCGCCCCGGCATCCATCCAGTTGTTCCTGGAGGCGCTGGGCCATCGAGAAAAGGTCGTCGGGATTGTCGGCCTCGACCAGGCGCTGGCGGTCGTTGCCGTTGGGGTCGCTGATCGTAACAGTAATCTGGTCGCTGCCAGGAACCCGGTGAATGGTGGCAAAGGCGATGGGCAGCCCAGTCTTTTTGTCCATCGCACCAGCCAGTTTGATTTCGTAAATTTTCATGGTCAGGTCTCCTTATTGGGGCTTGCACATTCTTTCGAGGGTTTTCACCAA
>JAKJEN010000135.1 GCA_022705405.1 Planctomycetota bacterium
CTGGCATCTGATTTCGCTGGTCTGTCATATTCCTCAGCCGCCTCTGGAACCGGATCAGCGATGGCTCTATGATCCTGCGCTGTCGGGCGGGGGCGCCCTTTTCCAGAATGCCTACTCGCTGATCGACGCATTGCTTCTGTGTTTTGGCCTTCCTCAGCAGGTGTATATGCAGACCGCCAGTCAGGCCCCGGATCGCCAGCAGCGAATGAATACAACGGAAGATACGGCGCTGGCTGTGATGCGGTTTTCAGATACCCTGTTTGCTCAGATCAGCGCCAGCCGCACGCTGGGACCGCCGCGGAGTCATTTGCGCATTCACGGGAAAGACCGCTTTGTGACGCTGACAGCCGATGAACTGACAGTCTGCAGTCATGATGGGCGGGCGCTGGAGATGATGCGAGTCTGCGAAGAACCCATCCCGTGGGCGGACCGAATGCTGAATAATTTTATTAAAAACCTCGAAAAGCCGGATCAAAATCCTCTGTTTCCGCCCCCTGAGACGGATCTGAAAACGATGGCGGTGATGGAGGCGGCCTATCTGTCTTCCAAAACCGGAATGCCCGAGGCCCCGTCGCGAATTCTACAGCTGGCCGGCTTTAACTCGGATGGTTTCTGGTAAAGCGCCGGGAGAGAATTTTTTTGCAATCTGCCCCGATACGGCTATAATAGCTGGCTAAACTATGGCAACAGAAGAACATTGTTCCGGATGTGCACAACGGCATGACTGCAAATCCATCTACGGTACACTGGGCAAGGCGCAGGGACCAAGCGTCGTGCGAAAGGTGTTTTTTGTATTCCTGTTTCCGCTGATGGTCTTTCTTGCTGCAATTGCCGGGCTGGACTATTTTTTCAAAGAACGGATCGCCTCGGCGCAGATCCGCGCCGGGGTTATCTTTATCCTGGCGGCTCTGGCAGGCGTTGCTTCGGCCGGACTGGTCGGCTGGGCGGCCCCCTCCTGGAGACGGCCGAGTCCAACAGATCCAAACAGGAATTTGCAGAATGAAACTACTGTCAAAGATGACGTTTAAGGGCGGAGTTCATCCGCTGGAAAACAAGCAGTTCACGGAATCGCGAGCCATTGAGGCGGTAGCGCCGCCCAAACAAATTGTTCTGCCGCTGTGCCAGCACATCGGTGTCCCCTGCAAGCCGGTTGTCAATAAGAAGGATTCGGTGACTGCCGGCCAGGTAATCGGGCGGGCCGATGCGTTTATATCGGCGCCGATCCATTCGCCGGTAAACGGAATTGTAAAGGACATTGCCTTGGCTCCGCATCCAGTGATCGGGCGCACTCTGGGAGTGTATATAGATACCGATCCGCAGTCCAATGCGCCCCGGCAGCCGGCCGCAAACCGATTTGACGCGGCTTTTGATCCCCAGGCGTACACGCCTGAGCAAATCTGCACGGCCGTACAAGAAGGCGGGCTGGTCGGAATGGGAGGAGCGGGGTTTCCCACCCGTGTGAAAATCGAGGCCAATCCGGCCATGCCCAAAGATACCCTGATTATTAATGGCTGTGAGTGCGAGCCCTTTATTACCTGCGATTATCGCCTTATGCTCGAATGGACCTGGCAGGTGATTGCGGGCATCCGACTGGCCGCGCGGGCTGCCAAGTGCACAAAGATCTTCATCGGCATTGAAGACAACAAGCCGCAGGCCATACAAGCGCTTCGCCAGGGTCTTTCCCAGTGCCGTCTGAGCGAAGAGATTCGGGTGGTTTCTTTGAAAACCAAATATCCGCAGGGCGGCGAGCGACAACTGATTCGATCCGTCCTGGGTCGACAGGTTCCCACCGGCGGGATTCCTCCGCAGATCGGACTGTGCGTGCTGAATACGGCCACCTGCGCTGCGCTGGCAGAGGCGGTAGTGTTCGGACAGCCGCTGACCCACCGGGTGGTGACCGTAAGCGGCTGCGCAATTGCCCGGCCCGGCAACTATTATGTCCCAATCGGGATGTCCGTTCGGGACCTGATCGAGCATTGCGGGGGGCTGACCGAATCGGCAGCCAGGGTTGTGCTGGGCGGACCGATGATGGGGTTTTCCATCGCCGATCTATCCACCCCGCTGACCAAAACCAGCGGCGCCCTGACGCTGCTGACCATCGAAACTTCCTGCTGCGCCAAATACAACAAGCAGCGAACCGCCTGCATCCGCTGCGGGCGTTGTCTGGAGGCCTGCCCTGAAGGACTTAATCCCACTAAAATCGCCCATGCGGTCAAGCATTTTCGGATGGACCGGGCGGATGAATACTTTATGAGCGCCTGCATTGAATGCGGCAGCTGCAGTTATGTCTGTCCGGCTCAGATTGATCTGGCCGGCTATATCAAAACCGGCAAATTGCTCAAGGCCCGCGAAAAGAGACGGCTGGCCTGAACAGGAAATCTCAAGACAGCGTAAGGATAACAGTCAACTATGTTAAATAAAATAACGGTCTCCCCGGCTCCTCATATCAGCGCCAATCTGACCACTCGGCGGGTTATGCTGGATGTGATTATTGGGCTGCTTCCTTCGATGGCGGCGGCGTTGATTTTTTTCCGTTTTCGTGCGGCGTTGATTTTATTGACCTGCGTGGGGGCCTGTCTGCTGAGCGAATGGATCTGTGACCGCATCCGAAAAAAGCCGCAAACCCTCGATGATCTCAGCGCCGTCGTGACCGGCCTGATTCTTGGGATGTCGCTGCCGCCGGCGATTCCGGTTTTTGTTGCCGTTATCGGCAGCGTCTTTGCGATTGTCATTGTGAAAATGCTGTTTGGGGGTCTGGGGTCGAACGTATTCAATCCGGCTATGGCGGCCCGTGCGTTTTTGACGGCCACCTTCGGGGTTGCGATGACGACCTGGACTGTGCCGGCTACAACCGATTCGGCCATGCCGATCCTGTCGGCGGCCAGTCCGGCGGCGATTACTCAGGCGACGCCGCTGGCCTGGAGTAAGATGGCCCAGAAAAAAGAAGCCAAGGCGCAGGAGGCCAACTCCATGACGGTCAATGCCTTCTGGGGCAATCGGGGCGGATGCCTGGGAGAGACCAGCGCCGCGGCGCTGATTATCGGCGGGGTTTACCTTCTGATCCGAAAAACCATTTCCTGGCATATTCCGGCGTCGGTATTGTTGTCGGCCGGGGCGGTTTCGCTGGCTGCCTGGCTGCTGCGGCCGGAACAGTATGCCAGTCCTCTGCTGCATCTGTTTGGAGGCGGAATGATGATCGGGGCGTTTTTTATCGCGACCGATCCGGTCACAGCGCCGCTGACGGTCAAAGGCAGGTGGCTCTTTGGAATCGGAGTCGGCGGGCTGATTATGCTGATCCGTCTGGTGGGGGAATATCCGGAGGGGGTTATGTATGCCGTGCTCATTATGAACGCCCTGAGTCCTCTGATCGATCGATTTTGCAAAAGAATTCCGGCAGGAGGCCTTCCTAATGTCTAATCTCAAACTATTCTTTCGGGAAAGCTGGCTTCTTCTGGTCTCCTCGGTCCTGTTTGGAGGGCTGCTGGCGCTGACCGATGCGGCCTGGAGACCCCGTATCCAGCAAAACGAAATCAACAAGTTCAGCAATCTGGCCCGGACGCTGCTGCCGGCGGCCGAGACATTTGAGCATCTTGCCGACCCGATTCAGATTCCCGATGACAAAGGCCGCCCCATGCTCGTCGACGTCCGCCGAGGGCTGGATGCCTCCGGGGCCTGTGCCGGCTGGGCGTTTGTTTGTGAGGGCAGCGGGTTTGCGGACAAAATTAAACTGGTTGTCTGTGTTGATGCGAAATTTGAAATCCTGACCGGCTTTCAGGTGCTTGCCAGCAATGAAACGCCCGGATTCGGCGATAAAATCACAATCCAAAACGGCTTTTACCAGGCCCAGTACAAAGGCGCACCGGCGGAACGGCTTACGCTCCACAAGGCAGGCGACAGCAAGCTCATCGACAGCGAAATTATCGCGATTACCGGAGCGACCGTCACCAGCCAGGCGGTGGTGGATATTCTGAATGCCTATGTGACGCCGATCAAGGAACAATTGAGACAAAAAGGATTCCTGCAGTAAGGACAATCTGAATAGAGGACAGCGATGTCGAAAGAAAATACAATGACGGTCGGCCAGGCGTTTATCGGAGGCGTCTGGACAGAGATTCCGGTACTGCGTCTGATGCTGGGGCTTTGCCCGACCCTGGCGGTGACCACCAGCGTCAAGGCCGGATTGACGATGGGCTTGTGCGTGATTTTTGTTTTGATCTGCTCCAACTTTGTTGTCAGTTCCATGCGGCATCTGCTCAAGCCCCATCTGCGGATTATGATATTCACCCTGACGATTGCGGTGTTTGTGACGATTGCGGATATGTATCTGAAGGCCTTCCAGCCGGTCATGAGCGAAAAACTGGGACCTTATATCCCGCTGATTATCGTCAACTGCATCATCATTTGCCGAGCCGAGGCCTGCGCCGCCCAGAACGGACTGCTGGTCAGCGTGGTGGACGGGTTTGCCATGGGACTGGGCTTTACGATAGTTCTGTGTTTTCTGGCGTCTATCCGGGAAGTTTTGGCGACCGGCTGCATCACCTTTTCACCAACGCTGGTTTTGACGATTTTAAAGCCGGTCGAGGCGGGCGGATGGTTTACGCCGTGGGCGTCGATGTTAATGCCCATTGGGGCCTTTGTCACCCTGGGGCTGATGCTGGCAGCGGTTAATCAGATAGCGGGAAAGAAATCCTAAAATAAGAACGGGAGTCGGCATGGATTTTCTGGAAAGTCTTTTGGTCGGGTTTGTCGGGATTGTCGTGATCAATAATTTCGTGTTTACCAAATTTTTAGGGATCTGCCCATATCTGGGCGTCTCGGGTCGGCTGGATATGGCGTTTGGCATGGGCTGTGCGGTCACTTTTGTGACCACGCTGGCCGGCGGGCTGACCTGGCTGATCGACACCCTGTTTTTGGTTCCCTTTCACCTGGAGGTCACGCGGTATGTGTGCTATATCCTTGTGATTGCCGGGGCGGTGCAGCTGGTGGAGATGTATTTAAAGAAATTCTTTCCTCCGCTATATAAAAGTTTTGGAATATTTTTGCCGCTGATTACCACCAACTGCGTAATCCTTGGGCTGTGCTTGTTTTTGAACCTGTGGCAGGTGGACAATATCGTTCTGGCTCTGGTGCTTAGTTTTGGGGCCGGAATCGGATTTACTGTGGCGATCTGCATCATGGCCGGAATCCGGGAAGCGATGGAACTGGCCGACATTCCGACTTGTCTGGCCGGTGCGCCGATTGCGCTGATTACCGCCGGCCTGCTGACGCTGGCGTTTATGGGTTTTTCAGGAATGATTCGTTAACTGTACAGAGATAAGCAATGATTGCGGAAATCATGATTTTGGATGTTCTTCGGGCGGCCGGACTGATGCTGGGGCTGGGGGGATTGTTTGCAGTGGTTCTGCTGGTTGCCAGCATTAAGTTAAAAGTAGAAACTGATCCAAAGATCGACCAGGTTTATGCGGTTTTGCCGAAGATTGACTGCGGAACCTGCGGTTATGCCGGCTGCGCCGCCTATGCGCAGGCCGTTATCGAGGATCCGGCCCTGATCGGGCGCTGTTCGCCGGGCGGGCCGACAGTGTCCGGCAAGATTGCCGCGGTGCTGAATCTTCAGATCTCCGAAGGCGGCGCCCCCCGGCGGCCAGTTGTGCATTGCCATGCCCACAAAAAGGACAAGACTTATTATGCGCTCTATGACGGCATTTTCGATTGCACCAGCGCCAATGCTCAGCCCAATGTGCAGGCCTGCGCCTTTGGCTGTTTAGGGTATGGGGATTGTGTGCGGCGATGTCGATTTGACGCCCTGCATATTATTGACGGGCTGTCTGTTGTGGATTATGACAAATGCACCGGCTGTGGGGCCTGTGCGGCGGGCTGTCCGAGAAATCTGATCGAGATGGTTCCGTTTACGCAGGATCCGATCCTGGTGGTTGCCTGCAGCAACAAGGAAAACGGAAAGACAGCGCGTTCTCAATGTCAGGTCGGCTGCATCGGCTGCGGATTATGCAAAAAGCAGAGCGATCTGTTTTCCATAACGGACAATCTGGCTCGTATGGATTATGCAAAATATGAACCGAGCCAGGCAACCGAAACGGCCCGCCAGAAGTGTCCGACTCAGGTGATTGTCTTCCGCGGCAAAAATGCTCCGGCCCAAACGACCGAGCCGCTGCAATCGGCGGCTGCATCATCCTGACAGCAGTCCGGTTCAACTGCCGCCGAGCCGCTTCGGAGTTCTTCCTGTTGGCGGATTTCCATCAGCAGTACGGGAAAATGCATCTCCGGTTCGATCGGCTGGCTCGGATCCAGATTTAAAATTCGGTAAATTTTAAATCTTTCCACCTCTACCGGATAGATTTTCAGATGCGCCTGAAAACCGCCGATTGTCGGGGAATTCAGGGTCGGGGCTTCCAGCGGATGCGGTTGAGCGTCGGGGCAAATGTCGGGAACCAGCCAGGGGATGATCGGACGGCCGTCAAATCCTGTATCGAAATTTCTCTTTTTCATATCGACAAAGAAATAAAAGCCGCCACGGTACCACTTGCCTATAATTTCCTGTTCTGCCCGACGGGCCGTCTCGGCGGGCTGAACCTCCAGTTCCTTCAGGGTTTTATCCAGCAGCAGGGTCATAGCCCGATTGTACTGCGGCTCCTGCAAGGCCCGGCCGCCCAGGATCACGCCGAGCAGATCCGAATAGGTATCCTCCGGAGAAAATGCAGATATCCGCTCCGGAAAGATGCCTAAAGAAGAAAAGCCAAACCATGTGAGGATTTCATGCCAGACCAGACTGGTGTGGGCAAAGGACTGGGCCATCTTGATAGACACTTGCTCGATGAGGGCTTGTTTTTCCTTTTTTTCAAGGCAATGCCAGTCCGGCGGATAGGTCAGCGAAACATGATAGACAGACGGCTCGATGACCTTAAAAGTGATCTCTGTTTTTTTTCGGTGCAGATTATCGGAAAGAAGATCCTGAATGTAAGCGGTTCGATCTGCCGCTTCCCGAAGATGACCTATGTCGATAAATCCTCCTTTGCAGGTATAAACCATGCCGGTTTTTTCTTTTGAGCTTGGGGCAAACCGGTGACGTCCCAGGTTTTCCGGGTCGGGATAATAAATCCCTGCCGGAGAGCCGAAAAATGCCCCTACACGCTGGCGCGGATGGCCTGGCTG
>JAKJEN010000136.1:0-285 GCA_022705405.1 Planctomycetota bacterium
CGATACGGCCCCGATCTACGGCTGCGGGCGCTCGGAGGAGATTGTCGGTAGGGCCTTGAAGGAAATGGCAGCCAAGCCCTTGATTGCCACCAAATGCGGCTTGCTTTGGAATTCAAAACGCCAGAAGATCAACTGTCTGGATGCCTCGAGCATTGCCGCTGAGTGCGAACAAAGCTTGAAGCGGCTGGGTGTGGATGTGATCGATCTGTATCAGATGCATTGGCCCCAGCCGGAGGAACAATTTGAGCGAGGATGGGAGGCGATGGCCCGGCTGGCCGAACAGGG
>JAKJEN010000136.1:331-7142 GCA_022705405.1 Planctomycetota bacterium
CCGCCGTACAGTATGCTGCGGCGAGATATTGAACAGGATCTGCTGGCGTATTGCGGGCAGAATAAAATCGGCGTAGTGGCTTACAGTCCGATGCAGAAGGGTCTGCTGACCGGAAAATTTAATCTTGAATATCTCAAAACGCTTTCGCCCGACGATCATCGGGTTCAAATGGATCCGAATTTCAAGGAGCCGCTGTTTAGTCAAAATCTCAGACGCATCGATCAGTTAAAGAAGGTCGCTGCTGAACTTGGAATCACAATGGCTCAACTGGCCATCGCCTGGGTTCTCCGCCGATCCGAGGTGACATCGGCTATTGTCGGAGCGCGGCGCAAAGGCCAGATCGTCGAAACCGCCGCAGCGGCTAAAGCCGAACTGGATAACGCCGCGCTGGGGCGAATCGAAAAAATTCTGAACGACTGACAACTGCAATTGGATAGAAAAAATCAAAAAAGCAGGTATCATGATCTTTGGCAAAAAGGATGCCCCATAAAGGATAGATTATGACCCAAGACACATCGGTTTACGTTAGTCCGCTGGTAGAGCGGAACGCCTCGCGGCAGATGGCTGAATTGTTCGGAGCAGATACAAAATTTCGCACCTGGCGGCGCCTGTGGCTGGAATTGGCCAAGGCCCAGAAGAAGTTGGGGCTGAAGATCGCCGACGCCCAAATCTACCAGATGGCCGCTCATCTGGAGGATATCGACTACAAGAAGGCCGCCGCCTACGAAAAGAAATTCCGCCACGATGTAATGGCCCATGTTCATACCTTTGCCGAGGCGGCGCCCAAGGCCGCCCCGATCATTCACCTGGGGGCGACCAGCTGCTATGTGGGCGATAACGCAGACCTGATTATCATGCGAAAGGGGATGGAGATCTTGGCGGGCAAACTGGCCTGTCTGATCGATCGCCTGGCCCGCTTTGCCAGACAATACCGCGCGCTGCCGACGCTCGGGTTTACGCACTTTCAGCCGGCCCAGTTAACTACCGTCGGCAAAAGGGCCGCTCTCTGGTGCTATGACTTTGTTCTGGATCTGGAGGAACTGAGCAGAAGAATAGAAACGCTGCCGTTTCGCGGGGTCAAGGGAACAACCGGCACACAGGCCTCGTTCCTGAGTTTATTCAACGGAAATCACAGCAAAGTCCGCCGGCTGGATACGATGGTCGCCCGGGCCTTCGGCTTTTCGCATCTGTGCGCTGTCACCGGCCAGACCTACCCGCGCAAGATCGACAAAATGACAATCGATGTGCTGGCTTCGATTGCCCAGTCGGCACACAAGATGTGCAATGACATCCGACTGCTGGCCAATCTGAAGGAGATTGAAGAGCCGTTTGAAAAATCTCAGATCGGATCGTCTGCGATGGCCTACAAACGCAACCCGATGCGGTGTGAACGAGCGACCGGGCTGGCTCGTCTGGTACTTTCTCTGGCTGCCAATCCGGCCATGACCGCCGCCCAGCAGTGGCTGGAGAGAACGCTGGATGATTCGTCCAATCGGCGGGTGGCGATTGCCGAGGCGTTTCTGGCAACTGATGGAATCCTGGAGATTTTGATTAATGTGTCCTCTGGGCTGGTGGTTTATCCCAAGGCGATCGCATCACATGTAGCGGCCGAACTGCCGTTTATGGCAACGGAGAATATCCTGATGGCGGCTGTAAAGGCCGGCGGCAGTCGACAGGATCTGCACGAGCGAATCCGGATCCATTCCTGTGCGGCCGCTGCGCAGGTCAAGCAGCAGGGGCGGGAAAATGATCTGATCGAGCGGCTGAAGAAAGATCCGGCTTTTAAGAAGGTGAATTTCAGCAAGGTTCTAAATCCAAAGGATTATATCGGCCGTGCCCCACAGCAGGTGGATGAGTTCATCGCCGAAATTGTGGCTCCTGTCCGCCGTCGCTATCGTAAGGAATTGACTCATAAGGCGGAACTAAAGGTGTAATTATGAAAAAAAATACTTTCTGTCTAAGCGGTCTGTTCCTTTTCTGTCTTCTAAGCAGCTGTCATCAGCCCTGTTGTAAGCCGTCTGCCGGCCTGATCGCCGAAGGAGCGACGCTGCAGGAAATTTCTACGGAATTTAAGTTCACCGAGGGACCGGCGGCTGATACGGCGGGCAATGTCTATTTTACCGATCAGCCCAATGACCGGATTCTGGTGTACACAATCGACGGCAGTCTGAAAACCTTTATGCAGCCGGCAGGGCGGGCCAACGGCTTATACTTTCACCCCGATGGATCGCTCCTGGCCTGCGCGGATGAGAAAAGCGAGTTGTGGAAGATTGATGTTAAAACCAAAGAGCATGTCGTCCTGGCCTCAACCTATGCCGGCAGACGGCTCAATGCAACCAATGATGTCTGGCTGCGTCCGGGCGGCGGGATCTACTTTACAGATCCGTATTATCAGCGGCCGTGGTGGGATCATCAGTCGCCGACCCAGGATGGGGAACACGTGTACTTTCTTTCGCCGGATTTAAAAACTTTGATCCGTGTGACCGAAGATCTGCTCAAACCCAATGGCCTGATCGGCACGCCGGACGGGAAGGTTCTTTACGTTTCGGACATACAAGACAAAAAGATCTATCGGTACAGGATCGCCCGGGATGGGACGCTGGCGGATAAGACGCTGTTTTGCCCACAGGTGTCAGACGGAATGACGATCGACCGCTGCGGCAATGTGTATGTGACCAATGATAATGGGGTTACGGTTTTTAATCCGGACGGCCGGCAGATTGAGCAAATCCGGATTCCCCAGAGCTGGACATCCAATGTCACTTTCGGCGGTCCGGATCGAAAAACACTATTTATTACCGCCGCAAAGGGCCTTTATACCCTACGAATGAACGTCGGCGGCGCTCGATAAATACAGAATCATTTTATAGGGAATTGAGGACAACAAGATGAATAAGACCCAGTTGGCCAAACGGATTAAGGAAGCATCATACTTGGAAGGGGATTTCATCCTGCGCAGCGGCAAGCGGAGCAAGTACTATCTGGACAAATATCTCTTTGAGACCTGCCCGGATATCCTGAAGGCCCTGGGCCGAGAGTTCTGCAAACACCTTTCGGATGGGGTGACCCGGATCGCCGGGGCGGAACTGGGGGGGGTAGCGCTGGCGGCGGCAGCGGCGATGGAGGCGGACAAACCGTGGGTTATCATTCGCAACAGCAAGAAGGACTACGGCACCAGCAAAATGATCGAGGGGACGCTGGTGAAGGACGATGTGGTTCTGCTGGTGGAGGATATCGCCACCACAGGCGGACAGGTGCTCGAGGCGGCCAAAATCATCACGGAGGCCGGGGCCAGGGTGGACCGAATCGTCTGTGTGATCGACCGCAAGCAGGGCGCCCGCGAGAATATCGAAGGAGCCGGCTATGTATTTGAAAGCATCCTGACTAAAGAGGATCTGGGCATAAAGGATTAGACAAGTTTTAAAAATAGGAGATGCAGATGAAGGGGTATGCGCCGTGATGGCAGATCCAATGCTGAAAGTGCGGATGGACAGTGGATGCAGGAGAGGCCGGTATTATCCGGCTCAGCGGGATTGGCAGGTCTTATAAACTTCGATGGCGCCCGCAGTGTCGTTGGCTCCGCTTGGCGGCTCTGGAGAAAAAGGGATCATACAAGACGCCGCCGCAGGCAGCCTCAGATCCAGGAATCCAAGATTAGATTTTAGGGATTGGTTATTTTTTTGATAATTCGGGCGGCGGTCTGAATTTTTGAAAGATTTTTGTGCGTTTGCCAGGGGCTGTCTTTGCCTTTGATCCAGACCGCCGAGGATTTGGCGGCGATGGCGGCCGGGGTGTTGGCGACGATCAGATCCAGATTTTTGTCTTTGAGTTTCCGCTCGGCGTTTTTCTTCAGACAGCGATCTTCGAGAGCAAAACCAACCAGGATCTGCCCCTTCTTTTTATGACTGCCGGCCCAGGCCAGGATATCCTGTGTGGGCTTTAACTGAAGGGTTAATTTCCCCTTACCTTTTTTTATTTTCGCTTTTTCTTTTTTTACAGGCGCATAGTCGGAGACGGCCGCGGCCATGATCAGGCAATCACACCGGCCAAACTCGGACCGAACCGCCTTGAACATATCCTCGCTGGTGACTGCCGAAAGGATCCGGGCTTTGACAGGGGGCCGAAGGGCGGTCGGCGCGGCGATCAGTGTGACCTTGTGGCCGGCTCGGACGGCCGCACGGGCAAGGGCATAACCCATTCGCCCGCTGCTGGCATTGGAGAGAAACCGCACCGGATCGATATATTCGCGCGTGCCTCCGGCGGTAATGAGAATGTTTAATTTGGGTTTTTTAACGGCCATAGGCATTACTGTAGCAGAAGAATTTGGAAAAAAAAGCGAAAAGGTTGTTTTTCTGTGTTTTTGATACTGAAAACGAAGATATGAAGTGCGCAGATTAAGGGCTTACTTAACCACGGATTAACACGTATTTGCACGAATTAAAAGAAAGTTAAAAATCAAAATGCAAAAGGAAAAAGGATGGAAGAAAAATATTAAAAAAAGAAGTTCCTTAATTTTGCCTTTTTACCTTTCATTTTTTATTTTACTTGACCACGGATTGACACGGATGATCACGGATTAAAAATATGGATATTTCCTTAATTTTACCTTTTGCCTTTTCTCTTTTTCTTTTTTTCACCATGGATTTATACGGACTGGAGGCCGGAGAAAAGCGATGAGTCAGGGGGTTCAGATTTTGACGTAAGTGTCGTTTGAATCAGAAGAAGCAAACATACGGGCAGGGCAAGTTCATATCCGGAAAAATACTGAAGCAGTAAAATTTTCTGTCTATTTTATGCTTGACAAAAAGGGCAAAGGGAGGTAGTTTTTAGAGATCTTGTATCAGGGCTCCAGGAACTGCATCGGTGCAATATACAAGGGCTTAATGTAGGAAATAACGGGCATAGAAGAAAGGATACTCTGAAGATTGTAAGATCGCAGAGTCTTTTTCTCTGCAGAAGAGAATTGAATATCTGCTCGATAAAAGGAGACTGGAAATGTGTCTTATCAAAGGAGATTTTCCGCGAAAGCATCTGTTTACCAGCGCCTGTTTTTTGTTCTTTGTTTCTTTTCTTTTTGCCCAGGAAGGTCCAATCAAGATTGAACAACTATATCGTCCCCCTGTTGGATTGGACAGGTAACAAGAGTTGAGGTATGATGGATGTTGGCGTAGTGGAGGTGAGATGGCCGTAGGCCGACGAACCGAAACAGAGACAGCATCCATCGCGAAAATCCAACAGAGGTATGCTATATGCGGATGCACTGCCTATGCTGCCTGACGACGATACCCGGTGCTCGGCTTTTTATATGATGGGACTCGATTACTGGTACTTGAAACAGTGGCAACCGGCGGCGGATGCGTTTCTGGAGTCGATTGAGGCCAATCCTCAATTCCGGTTTGTCGGGGCGATACATTGGCTGGTATCGAATTGTTATGAAAAACTTAAAGCGGCCGAAGAAGCCAGCGCTCAGGATGCGGACCCGGTTATTATTGATCTTTGAATAATTAAAGATCAATAGATGGTCTGTCTCTTTTCACGAATTGTAAGCCTATAATACTGCTTATTATACATGAAAAGAAAAGATAATGAAAACGGTAAATAATCGGGCCTTTTATTACTTGGTTATGAGTATTGCCCTGTCAATTATTATGCCTTTGCCAAAAATCGCATCTGCTCAAATTTCTGAAGAAGCCCTGACATGGTCAATTCAGGCTGAAAAAAATACCTATTTTCCTGGCGAACCTGTACTGCTAATCCTGTATGTCAAGAATACAATGAATCGGGATGAGCAGGTCTATTTAGGGCCAGATGGCATCGAAGCATTTAAAATTCAAATTTATGATCCCAACGAAAATCTTATATATAGATGCAAAGAAATTCAGAGAGACGGATTGACTATGAAATCGCCCTTGATAGAACTATCACCCGGCGCGACAGCAAAGCACAAATTTGTTTTAAACCGGTGGTGTTCAACGCTATTGTCGGCAGGGGCCTACAACATTGTATGCGACGTCAAATACCTCTTATTTTCAGAAAGGCAGAAGCAACCAAATACCCGCTTATTAAAAACAGGGCCGTATCACTAGGTAAGATTGGCCTCGGATATCCATATCATCGAGATGGATCAGGTAAAATTTGCGGAAATCCTGCAGGCATTGGCCGACTATGAGGATCAAAAGCCAACACAGACCAAAGCAGAGTGGTCCAAAGAGAGAGAGATTGCCAGAGAAATGATCACGTTTGCAGAGTCCGATTTGGCGGTTCCCTATCAACTGCGCCTTTTGCGTGTTGAACAATACACATGGGGCAAACGAGATCTTATTGATTCTTTAGCAAAGTCCGGCGCCCCTGAAGCGGCCGGCGGCTTGGCCCAACTTTATGAAGATATTCTTTATCGCCAGGAAGATATAAGAAATGACGTTGTCAAAGCCATCCATAAACTACGTGAAACAGGGAAACCGGAAATTCTTGCAATTACAGAAGATTTTGCTGAAAAATACCAAGAAAGATAAAAGTAATTTGTTTTGAAAAAGCGTTTTGCATCCCAATTTGGAGTGGGATACCAGATCCTGTTTGAGCAGTATCCGGAAACCCAGGTTGTAGAATACGCGGCCGTGCGGCTGGGGGAGATCAATATGGCCAAAGGTCGGCCAGCGACGGCGTGTGTGTATTTCAACTGGTTTTTGGATCATGCGGATGAGGACGATGGGCGAATTCTTGGAGTTCGGCGGATTCTATTGGTTCTTGAATAAATAAACGAAAGGCTCATATTTTTAGCTTTGCACAATGGAAAAACGAACGAAGCAAAGAC
>JAKJEN010000137.1 GCA_022705405.1 Planctomycetota bacterium
GGCCTTTTATCCGCCGAACGTATTCTCAAAGGCAGCCCCGTCCGGCAGGTAGGGCGAAGAATTCTGATTCTCGATTCGGTTTCAAGTACCAATGACATCGCCTGGGGGCAGGCCGAGCAGCCGGACAGCGACGGGCTGTGTGTTTTCGCGGAAACGCAGACCGCAGGCCGAGGCCGGCGAGGGCGAACCTGGCAAAGCGGCCGCGGAGACAGTTTGCTGTTTTCCGTTCTCTTGCGGGACCGGCCTCTGCCGGCCGACATCCTGACGCTGGCGTCGGCTGTGGCCGTAGCGGAGTCTGTGGCCGGGCAATTTCCTCTCCATATTCAGATCAAATGGCCCAACGATGTGCTGATCGAAAAAAAGAAGATCTGCGGAATCCTGACCGAATCGCGAAATATCCGCGGCCGGATGTGCCTGGTCGTCGGCATCGGACTCAATGTGAACCAAAGCAGAGAGTTTTTCCTGTCGCTTGGGCTGGAGACCCCGGCGACAAGTCTGGCGATTGAAACAGGACAGGAAACAGACCGAAACGCGCTGGCCGCCTTGATTTTGAACTCGCTGGATCACTGGCTGAGCGTGTGCCGGTATGCCCCGGGTGAAGTGGGGCAGGTCTGGAAGCGGTACAATCGACAGATCGGAAGCCAGATCCGAATCCTTGAAAACCAACAGGAGTTGAGCGGAACCTGCATAGACATCGATCCGGCAAAAGGGTTGGTGGTGCAATTAAATCACGGGCCGATTCGGTTCTTCCGCGCCGCCAACTGCACAGTCATTCCTGCTTGAACGGCCGAGTGAACCAGTCGGTAACGGATTTTCCGGCCTCTACGGCCAGCTCCGCGGGCACTCGAATCCATTTGCCGATCTGCTGGCCGGTTTCATCGATGGCGGTAGCGACGGCTCCTTTGGCCGAGGCCAGCGCCTGCCCGGAAGTCTGAGAGACCATACCCCAAACGTCCTTAAAAAAGACATCCCGCACATCGCCGTAAAAATCGCCCAGATGCGAAAGGACCGAATCGCGGGCCTGTTTGGGATTCCATCCGGTAAAGGCGCGGCACCTCTGCATGGCGGCATGGCCGGTGATGGTGGTCAAAAAGCCCGCCCCAATGCCCTGGGCGATATCGTCCAGGAATCGGCCGACGCCGGGGATCTTGCTGCCGAGTGAATTAAAGAGATTGCGGCCCAGATGGATGTAATTGACGGTGGCCACAATCGTGAAAATATCGTAAAAAATAGCCAGCTGTTCCCGAAGGGCCGGTCGAGCGTTATACATCTTGACCAGGTCTGTCGCCATCCGGACATTGCGATAGATCACCGCCGCCAGATCAATCGATTTATAAGGGCTGAGGGTGACAAATATCATCACATCGCGCATACTGTCGCGGACATGCTTGCCGGCCTTTTCATCAATTTCCGCCAGAAGCGGACCGACGGCGGTTTCTTCTATCCGCTGGATCAGGGCAAGCAATTCTTCCTTTTTAAGGCCGGTTTCCAGCGACGAAAGGATCGCCGACCGACTCTGTTCCGCCTCCTGCCGGCGCAGATCGGGCAGATTGGGATTGCGGCTCAGACGTTCCAGATATCGACTCAGATACAGACAATATCTGCGCAGCTGACGCACCGTGGCCTTGTCAAAGTCTTCAATGCGAGGGGTCGCCAGCGCCCGAGGGCGAGATCCGATGGTCTTCCAATAATAAACCGCCAGCCAAACCAATCCGCCGGCGATAATCAGCAAAAACAAATATCCGACTGCCGGATGTATCTGCCGCAGGACCTGATAGGCCTGAATAATCTCCATCAGGGCGATAAAACACAGCATCACCCCGAATACAATCAGCCCCAACCGAATCATTCTCCAGGCCGTTTTCAGCATGATACTTCCTTTCTTTGGATCCGATGTTTTGCCTGCCGGATGACGCTATTGTAGCCGAAATAAATCAGCAATGTCAACATCCGCTTGAGAAAATGCATTGATTTGGAGCGAGGTTCTTTGTATATTTTTCTGTTTAAGGCAATCATGTGGAACCTGCTTTAATAATCAAAGATTTGGGATTAACCGATTATACCGACTGCCTGGTGCTGCAGGAAGATCTCTGTGCTGGTCGGCAGGCGAACGCGATTGTCAATACGGTGCTGCTGACCGAACATAAGCCGGTAATTACGCTGGGGGCAAGACAGTCAAAAAATAAACTCCTCTGGTCTCCGAGCCGACTGGCTGAGAAAAACATCGCCCTTTGCTCCGCCGGGCGGGGCGGCGGTACCACGGCACACAATCCGGGCCAAATCGTGATCTATCCGATTGTCAAACTCAAGACCCTCCGAATGGGGTTAAACGAGTATGTGCATTCGCTCGGTCAAATCGGAATCGATCTGCTGGCCCGCTTTGGGATCGCGGCGTCCTGGCGAAAGGAGGCGCCCGGGCTGTGGGTTGAGAATCGTAAGATCGCAGTGGTCGGCGTGCAGGCCCGCAAATGGGTGAGCATGCACGGAATGGCCGTCAATATCTGCAACGACCTGTCGATCTTTGAGGCCATTGTGCCATGCGGGCTGGACGATGTGGAGATGACCTCAGTCTTAAAGGAGACGGGAAAAACAGTCTCGATGGAAGAAGTAAAGGCGGATTTAGTGAAGTTATGCAGAATCTATTTATCTGCGGCAAAGGGCGGCGCTTATGAACAGCCCTAAGGGACGATTTCCGGTATGGCTCAAGCGCCGACTGGGCAGCGGTGAGACCTTTGTTCATACGCAAAAAACGCTCGATAAGCTGGGATTGGAGACCATCTGCACCAATGCCAACTGCCCCAATCGGGGCGACTGCTGGAGTCGGGGCACCGCCACAGTACTGATCTTAGGCAATCTCTGCACGCGCAACTGCCGGTTTTGTTCGGTCGGCCACGGAAAACCTCTGCCGCCGGATCCGACCGAGCCGCAGCGGGTGGCCGATCTGGCTCAGGAAATGAACCTGCGATATCTGGTTATTACCAGCGTGGATCGGGACGACCTGCCGGACGGCGGGGCGGAGCATTTTCGTCAGGTTGTTCTGACCTGTCGGAATCGGATACCCCAAATCGAACTGGAACTGCTGGTTCCGGATTTCCGCGATTGTCAGGACAGGGCCATTGAGATTTTATCGGACGCGCGGCCGTTTGTATTTGGCCACAATGTGGAGACGGCGCCGCAGTTGTACTCCAAGGCGCGCCCGGGCGGGGATTATCAGCGCTCGCTGGCCCTGCTGAAAAAGGCCAAAGATCGCTGGCCCCAGACCCAGACCAAATCCGCCCTGATGCTCGGACTGGGAGAAACGGAGGATCAGATCCGCCAGGTTCTGCAGGATCTGCGCTCGGTTGGATGTGACCGTATCGCGATCGGACAATATTTAAAGCCCGATAAAAACTGCCTGGATGTGGAAGAGTTCATCACGCCCGAAAAGTTCGATCAATGGGCGGACCAGGCCCGCCGGTTTGGCTTTACCTGGGTGATGGCCTCGCCCTTTACGCGCAGTTCCTATCGCGCAGAAGAAAAAACCCTGTAGTTTTCCCTCCAAATTTATCTGCATTTATCGGACCTGTAAAATTCTTTATTTTGCCCGCTTGCCGCCTTGTTTATTCTTATATTTTGTATAGATACTTCAGCAATGCGGGGTGTTTAAATTTGCTGCATCCGGTAAAAAACTCAGGGGATATGAATTCAGTATCCCCCCAAAAAGCAGGGAGATTTAAAAATGAAAAAGAAACAATCTGTCCGGCGGCGCGGAATTGCCATTTTGGCGGCGCTGATTTTTATTGCCATGTTTTCGGCTCTGTCGGTTGGGATGCTTTCGATGGCCTCAGCCAACGTTCAGGTTTCCAGCAATCACCATAAGTCCAATTTGGCCTTGAACGCGGCTTTGTCAGGATTGGAATGCGCTCAATTTGTCGTAGCGAAGACTCCTACGCTGTCGACGGATATTAATAATGTGACCGATCAGCAGGCCGACACGGTCTGGGCCAATCTATGTAATCAGCTGAAAAGCCATTTGGGCGCTCAGGCCGTAGGCAATAGTCATGCCTTCTCAGATGACGACGGCAGCGGAACTCAAATCCTGACCAGTTGGATTCCTTATCAGGGCAGCCAGACGTCTTTCCGGATTCGGTATTATCGATATGATGACGATCCCCGCGCAATCTATCTGGAGTGCAAAGGGCAGCATGCGTCGATAGAACGAACTGTCGAAATAAAAATGAGAGTCACCAAAGACAACAAAGTGCTCAACTATGCGCTGGCCGGACGCGGACGCATGTGGCTGGCGGGAGATGTCACCATCCATGGCGATATCTACAGTTCCTGGAATGTTGCCGGCATCTCTCCCTTTAATATGACCGATGACTCAACCGTCGAGGGCTCCCTGAATACCGTACTGCCTTGGCAGGATCTGCTGAAACAGAGTTATCAGATGCAGACCTTTGCTTACGACGGCAGCGGCAATCTGATCCTCACTGACGGCCGCACTGTAAACAGCAGCGGCCATCTGCTAACCGAAGGGGGCCAGGTAATAACCAACAGTTACGGCAATCCTCTGAATATTCTAAATCTGGGATTTGAAAAAGAAGGGCATTATAATGTCGCAAAGGATAAGTGGGGCAACCCCATCCAGGGCTACGTCAACGGCCAGCCCATCGGGCCTGTTATATACGGCAATCCGGTCGAAGCGTTTGACGCCTCCGGCAATCGGTATTACAGCAGCATCGATGAGCTGCAGGGTACCTATGAAAACGTCAATTACAGCCAGCCCGACCAATCGAATATCCCCGGCCTGAAAATCGGCGATTATAATACATCAAGTTATAAGAACGCCATCCCCGGCACAGCGCCTTCAGTTTCCGGTTCCTTGATCCAAAACGGCGTTTTGCCTAAAACCAAGATCGGCAAACAAACCGTTCCTACACAGACCGAGTACTTTCCCCATGCCGCCGGCAATTATAAACAAAAGGCCAGCAGCAGCAGTTTGGCCCTGACTCGATATGTCTATGAAAACAAGACCCTGCGCAATATACGAGTCGACGGCGGAACCAATGCCTTGTTTAAGAATTGTACTTTTGAAGAAGTTCTGTATGTGGACTGCAGCACAGCCGGGCCTACTTCCACAGTCAGCACCTACAATAACATCCGGTTTGAAAATTGCACGTTCAATGGCGTGATCGTAACCAACACGCCTCAGGCCCTCAACTCCGGATGGTGGATGCGTAACCAGCTGTATTTCACCGGAGCGGCTACCTTTAAAAATGAATCGTCGATTCAGGAAGCGACGATTCTGGCGCCTCATTTTAACGTCAACCTCGGAAATACCAATCCCAATCAGAATGAAAATAACGTGCTGACCGGGGCAATTGTGGGCGGCATCGTCGACGTCCGCGGCAATGCCCAGATTTACGGCACGATTATCTCCATGGCCGATACCTCCGCGTATCCTTCCGGTTACGTCACCAACATCGGAGCCACAGAGGATGACGGCGGATCGGAAACCCTTGAGATCGGCGATATCGGCACGATCGAGATTACCCCCGATGAGGACCAGATGCTCCCCAGCGGGATTACTACGCCTATTGTTTTGAAACCCTTAAAGAGCACGTATAAAGAAAAAATATAACCGGTTATCAAATTTTTTCTCGAAAGGAAATTAACATGAAAACGATAACCTGCTGGATGCTGATTGTTATGGTTTTGACGGCTTTTGTGACCTTGGGCGGCCAGGTTCTTGCCGCCGAGGACGACGGAGGAATCGGTGAGGGCAGCTGTGAATTTCTGCGCCAAGCTCCTGCGACGATTTTTCTGTCTGCCGGTGACGAAGGTCCTGCCGAAGTACTTAACGAGTAGCCAAATCAGCCGAACTGAGAAAGCAGACCGCCGGGGAACCGTTTCCGGGCGGTCTGTTTTTTTATGGGTTGCCTAACTGTTCGATCGCCTCAAAAAGGGCTTGGGTCCCGTCCCGTCCACGCCCCCGAGCCGACAGCACACCGAGCAGTTCTTTAGCCAGGGCCGTGGCCGGCAGCGGCTGGCCGATACGGCGGGCGCAATCCATTACCAGATTGAGGTCTTTGATCTGCAAATCCACCATAAACGCAGGTTTCCAGTCCCCGGCCAGGATCTTGGGTCCAAGATTCTTTAGGGAATGACTGTAGGCAGCCCCGGCCGATACGGCCGAAAGGGTAGTCGATAGATCCAAACCGGCTTTTTTGGCAAACGCCAGCCCTTCGGAGATACTGACGATTGTATGAATGACCATGATCTGATTGACCAGTTTGGTCATCTGTCCGCAGCCGACGGGTCCGCAGTGCACAATGGAACGCCCCAAAGACGCCAGAATCGGGCGAACCCTTTCAAGGACATCGGCAGGACCGCCGACCATAATCGACAATTTGGCCTCGATCGCCCCGACCTGTCCGCCGCTGACAGGAGCATCCAGTAAAATAATTCCTTTTTGATTCAGCGCATCGGCCATTTGCCGCGTACCGTCCGGGCTGATCGTGGACATATCAATGCAGATTGTCCCGGGCCGGGCCGATTCGATAGCCCCGGCCGGCCCCAGCAAAACCTTCTGCACATCCGGCGTATCCGGCAGGCAGGTGATAACAACCTCGGCCTGTGCGGCGGCCTGTGCCGGAGAGTCGGCCCAGACGGCGCCGCTTTCCAAAAGAGATTGGCAGCGTTGGCGGGTGCGATTATGGACAACCAGACCATATCCGGCGCGCAGCAGATTGGCCGCCATCGGGCCGCCTATAATTCCGGTTCCTATGAAGGCGATTGTGCTTTTTTCAGAAGACAAAACAGATTCCTTCTCAGGTCATAATTCCCAGCCGCCGCTGAGTGGCGCGATACCACCGGCCGGAACGAAGGGCCGACCACAGCAGTAGCCATACGGAAAGAGCCCATAGGCCGACAAAACGCAGGTACATCAGAACCCGCCAGAAACCGGAGTCCTCCGCTTTGGATGGAAAGACGCAAAGCAGTTCAGAAGGCAGGTAGACGG
>JAKJEN010000138.1:0-259 GCA_022705405.1 Planctomycetota bacterium
CCGCCTCTTTGATGGTCAGCCCGAACTGTGAGAAATCCGTCTTGCCCAGCAGCACGCCGATCGGCGGCATCAGGACATCATTGACCAGAGAGTTGACAATTTTGCCGAAGGCCGCTCCAATGATGATACCGACCGCCATATCAATGACATTGCCCTTCATCGCAAACGCCTTGAATTCTTTCCATAGACTCATTGGTTTTCCCTTTCTTAATAAATACCGATAATAGTACAGCAAACCCTAACATCGCCGAAAATATTA
>JAKJEN010000138.1:279-6845 GCA_022705405.1 Planctomycetota bacterium
CTTGTTTATCAAGATAAAAAATAAGCAAAAAAAAGGCGGTCCGAAGACCGCCGCGGATTGCTGATCGTCTAAAAATCAAACGGTTTTATTTATTTCCTTGCCAGCCGCCGAGGAGACCGAACTTTCGGAACAGGGATTTGGTTTTTTCATCCGGTTCCGATTCCTGTGCCGAAGCAGTCGGGGTGGGGGCCTGTCTGGCCGGCGGGGCTGTTTTACTCGACGCTGAGGCCAACGAAAGCGGAATGGGCTTTGACTCGGCCGGCTGTTTTTGAAACCCTTTTACCTCCTGCTCCTGAAGGAACTGAAAGACGGCCGTGCGGGCATTTCGCTCGGAGGAAGGTTTGGTAATCCAGGACACCTCCGGTTCGTCGTCTCTGGCAGCGGCGCTGGGTTGAGGCGCCGTCGGCTGGGCCACAGGCAGGGTCTGCTTTTGCTGGCGAAGAAGCCGGATGGTTTCGTGCGCTCGCCGCAGATTTTCTGTCTGTTCGAGCAACTGATTGCGCAGGGCAGACACCTTTGAATCTGAATCAGGGACCGGGGGCTGGTCTGCCTTCGGAGCCGTCACAATCACGGGCTCTTCAGCCGTCTGATTGTCCGTTTGCGGGGGTTGGGGCTTTTCGGGCGCCGGCTGAGCGGGCTTAGGCGGCTCTGCGGGCCGCAGCGCCGGAGTCTGCCATATGCCTTCGGACTTGCGGCTGAGAATCTGGAGTTCGCGGGCAAATTCCAGATGCTTATTCAACTGCGTTTGGGTCATTTCCAGTTCCATCGTCTGGCGGGAAAGCATTTCCTCCATCGACTCAATATAGCGGCGGGCCTTCTGCAGCTGACTGCGTGTTTCGGCCAGCTGGTCGACGGAGATCTGCAATTGCGTAATCTGCTTTTGCATTGACTGATTTTCTTCTTCCCGCTGAGCCAGTTGGGCCTGCACGGAAGCCAGCTGTCCGCTGGTCTGTTCGAGCGTTTCCCGCAGGGAATTATTTTCCTGGCGGCTCTGGATGCTGAGCCGTTCAAATTCCTGCGCATGATTGGAGACCTCGGCCAGTTTGGTCCGCAGCGATTCGATCTGCTCATCCCGCAGGCGCCGCTGCTTGTCAAATTCTTCCTGCCGCAGTTCCATTTCGCGATGGAGTTGTTCCTGTTCCAAGCGGGCCTGTTCAATCGTCTGGCTGTGTGCCTCGATCTGGCGCAGCAGGTGCTCTTCCTGTTCCTGCATCTGGCCAAGCAGGCCGTTTTTCTGTTCGAGTTTGTCTGTCAGTTCCCCCATGCGCTGACGCAGTTCCTGTTCATTCTGTGCGGCTCGTTCGATCAGCCGCGACTTTTCTTCCAGACGAAATCGCAGATCTTCCAGCTCGATGCGCATCTGGTGATTGGCCTCGTCGGAGGCCAGGAACTTTGTCTCAAATTCTTCCAGACAGGTCAATTGTTTGCGAAGGGTTACCTTTTCCTCCAGTACCTGCTGGAAGCAATTGCGAAGATCGGTCAGTTCTCCCTGCAATTGGCTGATCTGTTCCTGCCGGCGGGAGCCGTTGCGGTTTTGGGTTTCCAGATTCTGCTCGGCCGCCCGCAGCGATTCCTTCAGGGTCTCCACTTCCTTTTCCCGTCGAAGGCCTTCCTGCTGAAGGGCGGCGATATAAGTGCGGCTCTCTTCGGCCTGTCGAACGGCTGTTTGCGAAGAAGCCGCCTGCTCATTCAGCCGAGCGCTCAGGGCCTGCTTTTCCTGCTCCAGCCGTTCTCGAATTTGCTCGGATTCTTTCAGTTTGGCCGACAGGGTGCGGCTGTGGGTTTGGCTTTCCTGGACAGCCGTTTCCAGCGAGGCCTTCTGGAGCGTGTATTCCTCCTGACGGCTGCTGAGCGTCTGCTCAAGGTTTCGAACCTGGTTGCGGCTTTCTTCCAGATCATGCCCCAGCCGATCCATGGATTTCTGGCGTTCCTCGGCCAATTCCTTCTGACCCTGCAGCCGGCTGACGGTTTGCTGCATTTCATACAATTCCTGTCGGGCTGCGGCCAACGCGGCGGCCTGTTCTTCCTGGCGGGTTTGCAAAACTTCCTTTTGCCGGCAGATGGTTTGGTTGGCCTGCTCCAATTCCTTTGTCAACTGATCTACCTGCGTGCGGCGTCGGGTCGCTTCTTCCTGCTGCGCCCGCAGGAGTTCCAGTTCCTCCGCTGTCTTTCCGCTTTGCGCCTGCAGGGTCTGGATCTGTTCTTTGGCGCCGGACAGACGGTTATACAGGGAGGCGCATTCGTTTTTCACCCGGACGTGAGCGGCCTGCAGATCTTCCAGTTCCAAAGAGATTTGATCGCGCTGTTCGGCGATCTTCTGGAAAAGCTGTTCTTTCTCGTGCAGTTTCTGCCGCAAAACGGCATGTTCCTGTTCGTGCCCTTCCTGCCGGCTGCGAAGCGCTTGTTCCATGTGATCGAGCGACTGGCGAGCCCGATTCAGTTCGTCCTCCAGCCGCCGGATCGTATCCTGCTGATCGACGGAGGTCTGATGCAGCAAGCGCAGATCCTTCATTTCCTGGTCGGCCAGTTCCTTCTGCACCCGAATGATATCGATCTGGCTGGTCAGTTCCGACGTCTGAGACTGGAGTTGATGATTTTCATTTTCCAGCGCCTGGCGGGCCTGCTGCAGCTCCTGCATTTTGGCGGCCATCTGCTCCTGTCGAGCGTTCAGTTCCAGAATCTGCGAATCTCTGTCCCGCAGAGAGGCGGCCAAACTATCCTGCTGCCGATCAGCATTGGTTTGAACGGAATGAGCGGTCTGTTCCAATTGTCGAATCCGCTGGCAGGCCTGCTGCAATTGAGCGGATTCCGTCTGCCGCAGCGCGATCAGATCCTGGATTTGTCTGTCTTTGCTTCGGAGGGCCTCGGCCAGCCCGTTATGCTGCTGATCGGCGTCGATTTGAACGGCTTGCGCCGATTCTTCCAACTGACGGATCTGCTGGCGGGCCTGCTGTAACTGAGCCGCATCCGCCTGCTGCAGTTCGGTCAATTCCTGAACGCGGGCCTCCCGGTTGCGAAGAGCCACAGACAAACTATCCTGGCGGCGATCCGCTTCCATCTGTCTCATTTGCGACATTTCCTCTAAATGGCGAATCTGCGCTCGGGCCTCTTCCAGTTCGCCGGCGAGACGATTGATCGTTTCGGGCTGGGTTTCCATCTCGCTTTGGCGGCTGCGGAGTTGTTCGAGTTCCTGATCTTTTTGCGAGGTTTCCATCTGCAGGGCTTCAAACTCCCGCGCCAGCTGAGCGATGTAGGCATCCTGCGAGGCGCAGGTCTGCGAAAGATTTTCCTTCTGGATTTCCAGTTTGCTCAGTTTGTGATCGGCTCGGCGAAGCTGCTGTTCCAGCAGGACGACACGACTGTCGGATGAATCCTGCGGCAGCGGATCCGACGACGGTCCCGTCATCCAGTCCATGGCTTCTCTGACCCGGCTCTTTTTTGTCATCAACTCTTTTGTATCCATCAGACAGCCCTCAATGAGATCCTGTTTTCCCGGCTTGGATCCAACCCAGCCGGCGCCTGTTTGATTGTATTCAACAGAGTACTTTTCGCCGTTTTGCCGGATGAAACATTAAATTCTGGCGGAAGATTTTTGCGTGCGTCCGATAAGTACAAACATCAGGTCCGATAAATCAAAAGATGAATTCTGATTTGTGGACAGTTTGTGGAAAAGGTCTATGATTCCAATGGCTGGGGCCGCTGTCTATCCTTATTTTGTATGCTCTGTTTTTATTCTGTTTTTATGGTGCGCATAGAGGTTTTGGTTTCGGTGGGAAAATCGTCAGGCACGTCCGTCAATGTCACCTTGCCCGATGCGGCCCATTCGGTTCCGCGCTGAAAGGTGACCACAAAGCCCACACAGGACATGGCCTGCGTATCATGGCCCAGCGTTGTATGAAAGACTCGGCCGCGGCCGTACTCGACGGTCAGCAGGCAGATCTCGTCGCGGCCGGTACCCTGCTGCTGAGGACTCTGACGGCCGGTAGCCAGCACGTGCAGGTTTTCGCCGGGGCCTCGCATCCTGCTGTACAATTCATCGCAGCAGTGCATCCAGACCGGCGGCAGACCCTGCATAATCGGATGGTTGGGATCGCGGATGGTAATCGGCCAGTCGGCCCGCTGGCCGTGATAGCCGCCGGGGCCGGGCGAATCATCCTTTACAACCCGGCCGTCCTGCCACCAGATCATAGGGCCGGATTTTTCATCGCGTCCGCCCCAGCCGCCAAAACCGATCATCCGGTTCCACTGCGGCCATTGGGCAAAGGCATTGTCGGCCGCGTGAACGACTACAAGCCCCCCGCCGTTTTTCATATACTCGACAAACGCCTCCTGTACGGCGACCGGCCACGGATCGCCTTCGTAATTGATCACAATAACGTCGTACTTCTCAAACGGCGGTCGAAACTCTGCGTTGGGGCGGCCCCGCTGGGGAGAGGTGACCACATCCACCTTAAAGCGGCCGCAGGATTGAAGGATGGCCTTCATAACCGGAGTGGTCTGCGCCCATCGGTGCCCTTCAAAAACCATCTGCCCGTCGAGGATCATCACGCTGATTTTTTCGTCTGTGTCTGACTGCTTTGCGGCAGCGTTCGGATTGTCCGCAAGGGCTGTGTAAAGGAACCAGAAACCAAAAACCCCTACAGCAGCGATAAGACCGATCCATTTTGGCGTCATAGCAACTCCCCTTTTTTTGTAAACCACTGTGTCAGGTTGTACAAACCAGAGGACATTATAACATTCAGGGTCTGAAAAAAAAGTAAAAATTCAAGCCCGCGCAGCAGACGGCCTTTTGCAGCAGGCCGCATGGATGCAAAGCATTTTCTTAGCCAATTGCCTCTACATCGTTCAATTGATCCAGCATTTTCTTCACCTGCTCTGCCGTATAGTCCGCTGTCTTTGCAATATCCACCAGCTGCTTTTCTTTGGCGCTGCGGAATTTGATCTCCGTTTTGCCCCCGGCAAAGGATTTGGTTCCCAGCGTAATACGGATCGGAATCCCCAGCAGATCGGCATCCTTGAACTTAACGCCTGCGCGCAGATCGCGGTCATCCAGCAGCGCTTCAACCCCTCGATCCAGCAGTTGCCGATAGATCTCTTCGGCGGCGGTAAGGATCTCTTTTTCCGGAGCCGCCGGCGTGACAATCGCCTGCCAGGGCGAAATGGTCATCGGCCAGATAATCCCCCACTCATCGTGAAACAACTCAATCGCCGAGGCGATGATCCGATTGATGCCGATCCCGTAGCAGCCCATCAGACAGGGCTTGCGGCTGCCGTCTTCATCGAGAAATCGGGCTTCCAGTTTGACGCTGTATTTGGTACCGAGCTTAAACACCTGCCCGACCTCGATGCCTCGCTTAAACAGCAGCGTTTTGCCCTCATAGGTATCTCCCTGGACGGCATTGCGTATATCGCAGACCTGAATTGTTTGCCCGTCCATCGGAAAATCGCGTCCCGGAACGACGTTTGTAATGTGATAATCGGTCTTGTTGGCTCCCGCCACGCCCACGGCCATCGCCGCCACCGCATGATCGATCAGGATTTTGCCGACCCTGCCGACCAGGCCTACCGGACCGGCAAACCCAACCGCCGCACCGGTCGCCTTGACAATCGTCTCTTCGTCGGCCAGATCGATATGCTGTCCAACAAAAATCTGGTTGACCTTTTCCTGGTTTACCTCGTGGTCGCCCCGCACCAGCGCCGCAAACACCTCTGCGTCGGCCTTGTAGATCAGGGTCTTAATCAACTCCTGCGGCTTTACCTTCAGGAACCCGCACACGGCTTCGATGCTGCCCACATTCGGCGTGTGCACCTCCGTCAGCGGCCCAACCTTTACGGCCGGTTGTTTGGGAAGCGGGTCCACCGGCGCCTTTTCGAGATTCCAGGCCTGATCCTGCTGATCGATATAGACAATCACATCCTCGCCGTTAGCACAGGGGATAGTAAACTGATGCGAACCGCTGCCGCCCATTTCGCCGGTCTCGGCTTCGACGATTACATATTCCAGTCCGCAGCGCGAAAAGACCCGTTTGTACGCGTTGTACATATCCATATAGGTCTTATGCAGGCACTCTTGATCGGCATGAAAACTGTAGGCGTCCTTCATCATAAACTCGCGGCTGCGCAAAACTCCAAACCGCGGCCGGAATTCATCGCGGTATTTGGTATTGATCTGATAAAGATTGACCGGCAGCTGCTTGTAGGACTGAATCTCCTGCGAGGCCAGATAGGTAAATCCCTCTTCGGCCGTGGGCGAAAGCACATTCATTCGGCCGTGGCGGTCTTTGAAGGTTCCCAGCGTCTGGCCGTAATCGTCTACTCGTCCGGTCTTCTGCCACAGTTCCATCGGCTGGCAAATCGGCACTGTACATTCCTGCGCTCCGGCCCGGTTCATTTCTTCTCGGACAATCTGTATCACTTTCAGCAGAATCCGCTGTCCGGCGGGCAGATAAATATAGGTCCCGCTGGCCAGTTTTCGCATCAAGCCCGCCCGCAGCATCAACTGATGAGAAATAATTTCCGCCTCCGCCGGCACTTCTTTTACCGTCGGGATAAACGCCTGACTGTAC
>JAKJEN010000139.1 GCA_022705405.1 Planctomycetota bacterium
GGAACGCACCGAAACCCGCATTCAACAGGGCCAGATCGTCGAACAGCAAAAGGCCGTTCGCCAGCGGATCGCCTCGCTCCAAAGTCAATTGCAGCACAGCCGGATGGCCCTCGAAGCCGCCCGAAGCGAAGCCCGCAACTGCCGAGAGCAGATCGAGCAAACCGAACGAAATATCCTGTCCGTAGAATCGCAGATCAATCAGCTCTATCTCGAAAAAGAAAACGCCCAGAAAAACAGCCGGCTTCTGCATGAACAAGCCGATTCCCTGTTCAGCCGCCGGAAACAGAACGACCAGCAGCTTCGCCAGGCCCGCCTGCAGCAGCAGGAAATTGAACAGCAGATCCACCAGATCCAACTGGATCTGGGCCAGGTTCAGGTTCGCCTGGAAGACCTGGTCCAGCGGGTTCAGGAAGAACTGCAAATGAATCTGACGGCCGAGTACGAACACTTTGAAGACAAAGAGGTGGACTGGCACTGGCAGGCGGTACAGGATCAAATCGCGGATCTGCGGGCCAGGATTGAACGCCTTGGCCATGTAAATGTAGAGGCCATCGAACAGCAGGACGAATTGGAAAAACGATCCGCTTTTCTGACCAGCCAGGTGGACGATCTCCAGAAGAGCAAAGCCCAGCTCGAGCAGCTGATCGAACGGATCAACAAAGAAAGCCGAGAAAAATTCGCCGTCACGTTCGAGCAGGTGCGCATTCATTTCCAGGAAATCTTCCGCAAACTGTTCGGCGGCGGCAAGGCCGACATTGTGCTCCTGCAGCCCGAGGACGTGCTGGAGTCGGGCATCGAGATCGTGGCCCGTCCGCCCGGCAAGGAAACCCGAACGATCAGTCTGCTCAGCGGCGGCGAAAAATCCATGAGCGCAATCGCCCTGCTTTTCGCCGTTTTCCAGAGCAAGCCGTCTCCCTTCTGCGTGCTCGATGAGGTGGACGCGGCCCTCGATGAAGCCAATAACGAACGGTTTAATCTGATCGTGCAGGAATTTAAAAAGAGCAGCCAGTTTATCGTAATTACGCACTCCAAACGAACCATGAGCATCGCCGACATCCTGTACGGAATCACCATGCAGACCCAGGGTGTCAGCAAGAAAATCAGCGTTCAGTTTGACAGCGCCCGCCCGCCGGTTGACGCCGCGGTGGCATAATCGGACAATCGCACAGACAAAGGCCTGCAGGCCCATCTGTCGATTGTCGGACAGGAAGATTGATGACCGAAAAAATAGAAAGTTATATCCTGCCCAACGGAATGACGCTTTTGGGACAGTTCGTCGCCGGCGTTGAGTCGGCCTCGTTTTCTTTTCTCTTCCCCGGCGGAAACGCCCTGATTCCCGATAAGGCCTGCGGAGCGGCGGTTGTACTGGATGACTGGATGTTTCGCGGAGCCGGACCTTACAACAGCCGCCAGTTGATCGACGCCCTCGACGGACTGGGACTGCATCGCCAAAGCGGACCCTCGGCCGAATCTCTTTCTTTTTCCGCCTCTATGGAAGCCGGCAACCTGATCCGGGCGATTGAACTGTATGCAGAAATTCTGCTTCGCCCGCGTCTGGAGGAAGAGCAGTTTGAACCCGGCCGACAACTGGCCCTGCAATCGCTGGCGGCGCTCGACGACGACCCGCGCCAGAAGGTTTCCTTTGAATTATACGAACAGTTTTATCCCGATCCCTTGGGGCGCCCTTCGGTCGGCAAAGAACAGGATCTTCGCCGGCTTCAGCCCGAACAGACCCGACAAATTAAATCAGCGCTTTTTGACGGATCCGGAGCCATTCTGGCTGTCGCCGGCAAGATGGATTTTAACAAAGTCTGTCGGCGCGTTGAAGATCTGTTCGCTCAGGCCCCGGCCGTTAAAAGCCCGCCCCCGCCCCTGCGCCCGGCCCTTCGCGGATACCGGCATATTCCCAACGAAGGAGCCCAGGTGCACATCGGCTTTATGACGGAGGTTCCTCCGCTGGGTTCTCCTGCGTATTATCAAATCCTGGCCGCCGTATCTATCCTTTCCGGCGGTATGAGCAGTCGCCTTTTCACGGAAGTGCGCGAAAAACGAGGATTGTGTTATGCCGTCGGAGCGCGCTATCATTCCCACCGCCAAATCGCCGGCATCTCCGGCTACGCCGGAACAACCCCGGATAAGGCCCAGCAAACGCTCGAAGTTACGCTGGGCGAGTTTCGACGGCTTTGCCGGGGCATCGCCCAGGATGAACTGGATCGAGCTAAAGTCGGCCTCAAAAGCTCGCTGATTATGAAGAATGAGTCCACATCCGCCCGAGCCGGACATTTGGCGTCTGACCGGTTTTATCTAAACCGAGTTCGTCCGCTGGAGGAAATCCGCGACAGCATCGAATCCCTGACCGTCCAGTCCGTTCAGGAATTTCTGTCCGGCTGCGGATTTGAAGAGTTCACCCTCGTCTCCATCGGCCCCAAACCGCTCGAAGTAAAGTGATCGAAAGATAACCGATCTATGGAATTTAAAAAAACACAATTGAAAAACGGCCTGACCTTCGTCGGAGAAATCAATTCCTCGGCCCAGTCGGCCGCCGTCGGTTTTTTTGTGCGCTCCGGCGCCCGGGATGAAACCGACCGGATCAACGGCGTTTCTCATTTTCTTGAACACATGGTGTTTAAAGGTACAAACTCCTTGTCGGCGCTGGAAGTCAACGAAATCTTCGACCGGTTGGGAGCCAAATATAACGCCTTTACCAGCGAAGAAAACACCGTCTATTATGCGGCCGTCCTGCCGGAGTATTTTTCAGATGCGGTGGATCTGTGGACCCGGCTGATGCGGCCGGCCCTGCGGGAAGAGGATTTCGACATCGAGAAAAACGTGATTCTCGAAGAAATCGCCATGTACAAAGACCTGCCTCAGTTTGAGGTCATGGATCAGTGCCGCCTGCTTCATTTCGGCGAGCATCCCTGTGCCCGCAGCGTTCTGGGAACCAGCGAAAGCATCACGGCGTTGACCGCATGGCAAATGCGGGAATATTTTGCCCGCCGATATGCGCCCAACAACCTGGTCGTCGCCTGCTGCGGAAATTTTGACTTTGATCAAACGTGCCGGCTGCTGGAAGACAAATGCGGCCGCTGGGAGCCGATCGAAGCGGATCGGCCGATTGACTATTTCAGGGGCACCCTGCAATCCCAGCGGCAGAGCAAATCCGGTTTAACCTGCGAACACATCTGCCTGATGAGTCCGTCCGTATCCATGCAGGATCCCCGCCGTTATGCGGCCTCGTTGCTGGGAATGATCGTCGGAGGCGACAGCGGATCGCGCTTTTTCTGGGCCTTGGTTGACCCGGCTATTGCAGACACCGCCGTCATGCAATGCGAAGCCATGGACGGCGTAGGGGCTATGATCACATACCTTCGCTGCCCCTCTGCGGACAGAGAAAGAGTCTTTGAAATTGTTCAGGATATCTTTAACCAGCTGCATGAAAAAGGCGTCGCCCAACAGGAACTGACGGCCGCAAAAAACAAAGTCCTCAGCGCCATTACCATCAAGTCCGAACAACCCATGGGGCGCCTCGTAAACCTCGGATTTAATTGGGTTTATCTTAAAGAATATCATTCCGTGGCCGATGACGTTCAGGCCGTAAAAGCAGTCACCGTCGATCAAATAAACGAACTGATAAAAGATTTTTCCTTCAGCGAATTTACCCGGTATTGTATCGGGCCTGAATAAAATGAAAAATAATGAAGAGATTCCCCAAAAATCACGGCTTGCCAGGGCCTCCTCCTTTTGCTATATTGCCTAACTTATTGGGATTGTAATGTGGAATCTGAGATGACCCCTGAACAAAATCTGGACGAAGATATTCTTCAATGCAGGGCCGAGATCCAGCGGGCGCTCGGTCAGAATCCAGCAGAGGAAGAAGAATCTTCTGCGCTTGACAGCCGCCCAACGGATCCGTCCGAGGAACTCCTGCCCAAAGATCAAACAGAGGCCGACACAACTGATTTTCTGATCCGGGATCCTGACCCAGAAGAAGAAGAAGAAGAAGAAGAATTGATTGGAGATTTAATCGCGGAACAGACCAATTCCAATTCCGGCTCCTTCGCTGCTTCCTCTTCAATTAAGGAAGACTTGGCCGAGAAAAACACAGCCCCCGTAAATAATGCTCAGGAATCAGCCGGCTCTTTCGCTAAATCCGAAACGCTTTTTTTCCCAAGAGATCTTGAGTATTACAACAAAATCCTCAAAACCCTAAAAGACCAAAAAGAAAACCTGACCCAGACCTGCCGGGAACAGGAAAAACATATCCTGAATCTGACCAGTCAGGCCGAACATCTCCGTCTGCAATATCAACAGGCCGATGAAAGAGCCGCCGATCTGGAGGCCCAGTTGCAGCGGCTTAGCCAGGATCGTCAAACCTCTGCCAAACTTCAGGAGCAGTTGGAACAGGCCCTTTCAGAAACCGAAAAACTCCGTCAGGAACTGACTGCCGTCCAGCGATGGCATCAGGAAACAATCAAAGAGAAAAATCAGCAGATCGAACAAAATAAGATCCAACGGGAGCAATTGCGGTCTCTCGAAGCCGACCGGCAAACCCTCCAGAATGAACTTGATTCGCTCAAAAAGAAAAATGACGCCCTGATCAAAACCATCGCCTCGCTTAATCTGGAAAATGAACATCTGCGGCAGGAAAAAACCTCGCATCAGCAGCAGGTCTTTTCCCTTCAGGAGGCCCTCTCTCGCCAGCAGATGGAATCTCAGAAAACAGTCTCGGTTCTGCGCGAGGAACTGGCCGCCAAAGCCGATCTTCTCCAACAGCGCCAGTCCCAACTGGACCGCATGGGCGAAGAACTCCGCGCCGCTCAGGAGCAGCAACAAAAAGCCGAAAAATCCGCCGGTCGGCCGTCTGAGACAACCCCTGCCTCCGAGGTCTATTTTCCAATGCAGGCCGATCTGCAGGAGGAACTATCGCCGACCTGGCTGCCGCAGGAACCGGCTGTGCCCATCGTACCCCGTTTTGATTTGTCCGATCAGATGCTCTCTCCGCTGCGTCGGCAAAACAGCATACGCCGCCAGCCCCCCTCCGCAGGCCGAAGCAGCCCGGCCGAAACGATCCGCACGGTGGTCAAGCAGTTCGTCGCAGCCCATCCCAGGACACAGGACGTCAAGCCGCCGGCCTATCAGCCCAGCGCCAAAGCGCCCGCCTCAAAGATCGAATATCCTCCCGCCCCGCCAAAGCAGATCGAGGAACAGCCGATGCTGATTGCCCAGATCGTCCAGCGGGACATCGAATCTTATTGCAAACAAAACAAATGGATCTTTATTGAATTTCCTTCCGGATAAATCCGTATGACTCAAGCCGTTTTGGTCATTGGATTCCAGGGATGGATGAATGCGATTTTCGGTTCGACCCTGACCTATTTGCTCCTTGGGGTTTTCTTTGCCGGCGTACTTGTCCTTATGTCCTTTTACCTTCGCTCAAGCAAATCTCCCAAACCCGATCCAAAGGACGCAGACCGGCTGAATTCCTGTCAGGGCTCCGGCGACTGCGAAAGCAAACTGCTAAGCTGTCTGGAATCGCTGGGCGGCGATTCAAAAACCGTCCTGCTGGCAGCTGCCGGACTGGATTGCCTGCCCGTAACCGTCCCCATCCGAATCGCCATCCTTTCTTCCGAAAAAAACAAGCGATGTCTGCTGATCGATCTGGATACCAAGCGGGATGCCGTCTGGAAATCATTCGGCCCCAGTTCCCCTTCCGGCATGTCTGCCTTTGCCGCTCCCTCCGGCATCCGAAATCTCTCGATTGTGCCGGCCCATTATTTTGAACAGAACAAGCAGATGAATATCGCCTCTATCGCCCGCAACATCCAAAAACAATACGACCTGATCCTCATCAACGCCCCCTATCTGGACGGCCATCCCGACCGCAAAATGATTGCCTCCTCGGCTCGCTATGCCTTTGTCTTCGCCAACGAGCCGGCTCAGGCAGACCGGCTTGCCAAACTCTGCGCCGCAAGCCGCTGCAAGATCCTCGGATGCTACAAGATGCAGAAAAACGGAATCCCGTCCGCTTCCGGCTCAGCCCAGTAAATTCTCAGCGGCCTGAGCATCCGCCAGCCATACCACCCGATCCATCGCCGGCCACAGCCGCTGTGCCGGATACCTCCGCTCCTGAGTTTGACCTTCCAAAATCCTCGCCAGCATCGCCGCCTTTTCCCGACCGCTGACCAGGACCATAATTTTTCGCGCCGCGGTAATTACCGGCACAGTCAGCGTCAGCCGCGACAGCCCTCCTTTTGGCGCATCCGCCGCACAAACCAGCGACTTCGTTTCAGACAAAATTTGCGAATCCGGCATCAGCGAGGCAATGTGCCCATCGGCTCCCATCCCCAGCACAATCAAATCCAGTTGAGGAATCTGCCCGACAGGCGCTTCCAAAACCGTCCGCAGCGTGCGTTCATACTCCCGCGCCGCCTGTTCTAAATCGCCCCCCTCTGCGGCCATTCGATGAACATTTTTCGCCGGAATCGGCAGCGCCCTTAAAAACGTCTCGGCTGCCAGACGATAATTACTCTCCGGTTCGGTCGGCGCCGTTGCCCGTTCATCCGCCCAAAACAGATGCACAGCGCTCCAGTCCAGCCGGCGCGCCTGAGCAGAGTCCGCCAGCAGTTCATAAAACCGCCTCGGCGTGCGGCCTCCGGAGATCGCAGCGCTAAACCGCTTGCCTCCGGCAAGGGTTTGATCGGCAGCGGCAAGAAACTCCTTTAGAGCTCGATGGGCCAGCGCCTCGCTGTCCGGCTCCCGAATGATCCGGGGCCTCGGCCGGACGGACTGCTTTTTGGCGTCCAGAAAGCTCTGCAATATCGCCGCCGCCGCTATC
>JAKJEN010000013.1:0-2165 GCA_022705405.1 Planctomycetota bacterium
TCGCTAAGCCCTTCCTTTACGATTTCCTTGGGTTTTGCAGCTCCGACCGCCGCCATATCAAATGTCCGAAGCGCCTTCATGGCCGTCTCCTGCGTCATCGGCGCAGGAACCGGCCGCGGAAACTCATCGGGCCTGCCATAGGGATAGGCGCGGCGGGCCAAGTCGGCGATCTGGTCAAGGATATGCACTTGTCCTACAATCAGACGGACCTGGGCGTTTTCATAATCTTCGCCCGAATGATTGCTCACACGGACATAGCCCTCCAGCCGCATGGTTTTTTCGTCGCCTGCCAGGGTCCCCATATAAAAGGCCCGCCACGACAGACCGCTGGTCAGATAGGTAATCTCAAACGGAACCGGCCCTGCCAGACGGCTTTCAATAGTCCACAGGCCCAGGTTCTGCACGCGCGACGGATATGTCAGATCTGTAATCTCGATCTGATCGGCATGCGCTCGAGGCAGCATCGAAAGCGAGGTCGGATCGATCAGCGTACCCGCCCATGAAAATTGCAGCCGGTTTTGGCCCTCTTTAAGCGTCAGATCCCGGCTGTCGCGCACCAGCGTCAGGTCGGCCGATTCATAAATCGTCAGTTGTGTTCTGTCCCGTGTCGGCAGCGTGACCAGATCCACCTTGGCAAATGACAATCCAGTCAGCGCGGCGACTATAAACAAAATCGGATATCGTTTCATAAAAGACTCCTATCGGATCCAAAAGATATCAAAAAGTAATGATTCATAAAAATCGACCATTGAGGCCATCTGCGCTTTTGATCTTCAATCGTTTTGACCTATCTTCATCAGGGTCTCAGGTTCAGCCGCTGGTAATGCATTTTCAGTTCTTTGACAGCCGGTTTGTCGCCGCTTCGGGCCGGCAGTTTAATCTCAAACTCCAGCGTAAAGGCGTCTTTCCTGGTATAGTCAAGATTGCACGATTTCATCACCCACTGATCGGGGATGTGCTGGATCATCGTCAGCACGGCCGGACTGTCCTTGAAGTTCTCGATCCTGGCTGTGATGACCTCGTCCATATCAAACAGAACAATCTGCTCCTTGCGGTTGCGCCGGATATTAATTCGCTCTTCCTTCATCTTGTGCTGGGCGACCACAATATCCCGACTGTCGCCGATGTACAGTTCGGTCTTTTGGCCTATCGGCACCAGTTGGGTATTGTCCTCGCCCAGGAAGATCGTACTTTCGCGGCCGTCCTCCTGAAACAACCGAACTTTGCCGCCCCAGAGGGCAAACTCGCCCAGACCGGCCCGGGATTCATTAACAATCCGGTAGCGAACCGGAATACCGATATTGCGGTTTTCCATCTGTTCCGGATCCCACTCCAGCAGATCCGAATCCCACGTCCAGACCTTGGTAATCGGTACCTTGGGGGCTTCCAGAAACAGCATTTGCCTGGTTTCTTCATGAGCGATGCTTTGTTCGAAGGTCTTTCCGTAATCCAGCAGCACTGCGGCTCGTTCAAAATCCTCACCCGAAAAATTTCGCAGGATCAGATAACTTTTCAGGTCCAATTGGGTCTCGCCCTTATCGGCGACGGCTTTATAGGTCACCAGCCGATCGATATTTCGAAGCAGATAGCTGATCCGAACCGTCTCGACAAAATCTCCGTCAGATGAAATCTCCCAGACCAGAGCCGCCTCGCCGGGCGGATAACTAACATTGAGCAGCCGCACCTGATCGGGATGATCCAGGACGCTCAGACGGATCGAGTCCGGATCAATCGCCACCGCATTCCATGAAAAATCCACCTGGTTAAGCCCCCGCTGAAGGGTCAGCGCCCGCTGCTCCTCGATCAATGTAAATTGGGGGTTGTCCAGCCGGATGATCGTTTCGGCTCGCTGGGGCAGAGCCGACAGTTTGGTGCGCCCGGCCGCAGGAAGCGCCGCCATCGATAAACTCACCCAACAGGCCATCATTTGGACGCTTGTTTTCATAATCTGGCTCCTTGTCCTGAGGATAACTCAAGCTTGCTTTTTAACAGCAAAATGAATTTTTGGAGATTTCCATTGGTTTCTATTTTCCCTGAGTCGGATCGGTCAGTCTTCCGATAAACAGAATCGAGCCGGTCCCGTTGTCCCGAATCACAAACACAAACGGCCGATCTGCCCGAAAGACCGGCGGCGGAAAAGGCATCGCCATCGCCCGCATCGCCAC
>JAKJEN010000013.1:2175-4764 GCA_022705405.1 Planctomycetota bacterium
GGCCTCTGTGCCCTCCTCGTTAACCTCCACAAAGGCCTTGTGAATTACGCCGGAAATATACAGATCCCGGCTCCCGGTCATGCCCGAAAAATCCGCCAGCGGAGAAAACGCCTCCGGCATTCCCATATCCGAAAGGAGCTGACTCATCTGACATTCATAGGTCATCGAAAAGCGAGGCAGATAGACCTCCACCTCCCGCTTTGGCATCTGTTCCGTCCAAGTCCTTAGGTTCTCCGGCGTCAGGGCCTGATCCAGCGCAAACAAATCCTGCTCTTTGGGAAGTAAAATCAGCATACTCAAATCGCCGCCGCGGTAGGGCAGTTCGAGGACCTGGCAGATTTCATTTTCCGCATAAGGAAATTCATTCTTGCAGGTCATCAAAGGCGCCTGCACTCGCGTATAGTCCGCGTTCGGCCGTCCGTTTTCGACCGTATAGGTTGACACGGTAAACACATCCTCCTTCGTTTGTTCCGGATCAAACTGCCGCGCCCAGCTGCCCTTGAAGTAGATCGCGTTGGTCAGCACCAGTCGCGACATCGCATCCAGCATCCCCGCCGGAATCAGATCCTTGATCCGATCCTTGGTCCGCTCCTGGACCCAGGTATTGATGGTCTGACGAACCCCTTCGGGATCCGCCTTAAAATTCACGATTTCCAATCGAGCCGAGTATTGCCGCTGCGCCAGATTCAAAAACGGCTTTAAAAAGGAAAAATCTTTCTGCATCCAGAGGGCATTGGCCACGGCCAATTGATAGTCGCCCTTCTGTCCCTGCTTGTTGAGGATTTGCTCCAGTCGGCCGAAGTCGGTATGAAAGTCCGCCTGGGGATCAAAAAACCGCAGTGTATCCCGCATCTGCGCCTCAGTTTGTCCCCGCGCCCCGGCATAGGTCATCGCCAGGGCCGTTGAAACACTGTACGGCGAGAAGAAGAGGTTGCCGGCCGCCTCCTTCGGCTGCGGCAGGCCCGTCAACTGCCGATACAAGTCCAAAGCAAATTCCGTATTGCCGGACACCACCTTTTCTGGAGCCGCTGGTTTCGAATCCGGTTCTTTATTTACTTGGGCACATTGAATACCGGACAGGACAAGCCCAAGCAGACCGCTAATTTTTAAGATCGCGTTCATCGTATCGCTCCTTACCTTAGATTCCTATTTTCATTTCCTGTTCCGTACTATTAGACACGATTCGGCGTAAAAAAGAATAGAAATCCTTTGCAAAACCCGGAAGATAACATCTATCCGTTGACAAGGCAAGGAGTTAGGCAACTTAGATAATCCTGCAAAAAAGGCCGCAGCGGTTTGACCGCGGCGGCCTGAACTGATTTTCCATCATCTTATAAATCGATCCGTTTCGCTATACTATGCCCTTTTTTTAATCCCTGCAAAAATGGTCCCTGCAATCAAAAAAAACAGCGTGGCCGGCTCAGGAATACAAGCGCTCTTATAAGCGGCTCCCTGGGTTTCTCCAAGGGCAAAGGAGGCCTGAATAGGTCCCATTATCTCTGCCGCGCCCGTTTGGGGATCAATCTGCAGAATTTGGTTGTCGCTGGTAAGTCCGTACATCTGTCCGTCTTCTGCGGTGACAAGGCCGTACACTTTGGTTTGAGGCATCTTACCCACCTGCACAACAGCTCCGCTGGATCGATCGATTCGCACTAACACACCGGCATCCGTAGTCAGGTACATATTCAAATCCAAATCCTGAGCCAAGTCTCCGGCCGAGCCATACTTGCCGATCCCATTAGAAAAAAAACTGGCTGCTCCGTTCAGCGGAGAAAGCGTCACAACCGCAATGTCGCTGGCGGCCCACAGTGTGCCCTCCTCGTCAAACACCAGTGCGTTGACATATCCCCCGGCGCGCAGATCGCCGACCTTGGAGACAGCCGCGGTTTCTGAGTCTATCCGATAAAGCCCCATATCAACCCGATAAAACGCCTGACTGGATATCCCGAACAAATTTCCATCCTTGTCAAAGGCAATGTCCGTAAAAATCCGCCCGGTTTTTCCAATCAGATCCGCCACACGGGTCTGGACATCCACCGTGAACAGATTGCCCAGCGAATCATGGGCATAGATCAGACCGGCGCTGCATAAGGAAGAATGCAAAAAAAGAGTAATCGCTGAAATCAAAATACAACTGGGCATGCAAACTGACTGTCTCATCTGGTACTCCCCTTTCTAAACTCCAATCTTTTCCTGTTTTTACGACTTAGTCGGCAGGCCCAAAAGACCTGCCGCTCGAACGGCTTGTCTATGAATTCCGGCAAACTCTTCTGCGCGCCGCCGGACAACCAACTTTTCAACGCTCGCCAGGTGCGCGCAGACCCCGAGCGCTTCTTCCTCTTGTCACTCCATGAAAACTTCAGAAAACAAAACGTATTCCGACGGAAGAAAAGAAAAAAACGTATTTGGGCTTTAATAAAGCGGACTTACTTTATGCGTTTTCTCTTTTTAAAGAAGCCGGAATCCCGATATTTTCTTCCAATACCTTTCCTGCTTCTCCCCCATAAAAAGAAGAGACTATCATTAAAACAGAAACAAAATAAAAGTCAAGAAAAAAAACCAGTTTTTTTCTTTTTTTTGTTGCGGCCG
>JAKJEN010000013.1:4774-34138 GCA_022705405.1 Planctomycetota bacterium
GATCTCCGCTCCGGAAGACCCGCAGGCCGGGGTATATACAGTTGTCGGGAAACCTCAAATTCGTTCAGTCGGATTTGGAGATCGGAATCCAGACGGCCATCTGACCCTTGCCCCGGTGCGCCCATGCATAATAAGGAATCGCCTCAAACGATCGGGGCGTTTTCACAACTGTTCCGTCGTCTTGTGTGGATATTTCTATACCCGTTCCTTTTATCACAGTCAGGCCGCCCAGCAGAGCGGGCCGTTCGGCTGTCTCCAGCGCACCGTTCTTGTCAAGGGCCAGATTGAGGACCCGGCCGCCCTGGACATCGGGCCATTCAAGGCAATACACCAGCGGTCCTCGCTGCAAGGCAATCTTGCCGACATTGTCCTTGACCCGCGGGTCGCAGACGATCCGTCGAATCGGCATAGGCAGATCCACTTGAACCGTGTCGCCGGCCTTCCACTCTCGCCTGAGGACGACATATCCCTGATCCATAACCACAAGCGTTTGTCGACCGTTGACCGCCACGGTAAACGGCCGATCCAGCGGCTGCGTAAACGAATACAAAGCTGAAGAGGAAAACTCATCGGTTGCCCAGTCAGGAATACGGATTTTCATTACAAAGGTCTGCCCGTCCGTTTCAGGTTTTACCTGAATAGCGATCTTGCCGTCCCAAGGAAAGCGAGTCTCTTGTGTCAGGGCAATTTTTTTCCCGTCGATTTCCATCGACGCCTGACTTTGACCAAAGAGGTTGACATAAAGTTCTTGGCCGCGGACGGCGTACACATAGCCCGAAACCGACGCCAAAAAACGCGTGATGTTGCCCGGACAGCACGCACAGCCAAACCACTCGCTTCGCGCATAATTGCCGTCAGACTCAAGCGGATTGGGATAGAAAAAATACTTACCGTCCAGCGAAACGCCGGAAATCACGCCGTTATACAGCGATCGCTCCATCACATCGATAAACTTCGAGCGGCCGTGAAGCAGAAACATCCGGTGATTCCAATATACGTTGGCAATGTTCGCGCAGGTCTCACAGTAGGCGCTGGCGTTGGGCAGTTCGTAGTCGTCGCCGAACGCTTCGCCGCCGTGGCGAGCGCCGACGCCTCCGGTAATGTAGAGTTTTTTGTTGGCGACATTATCCCAGATCGCATCAATGGCTCTCAGATAGGCCGCATCGCCGGTCAGGGCCGCCACATCCGCCATACCGCTGTACATATAACAGGCCCGCACGGCGTGCCCGACCGCCTCGGTCTGCTCGATCACAGGGGCGTGCGACTGCATATAGGCGTCTTTATGCCCGTCGCGGCCGCGCTGATCGAGAAACCACTTGGCCTGTTTGAGATATTTTTCGTCGCCGGTGGCGCGATATAACTTGACCAGGCCCACCTCAATTTCCTGATGGCCCGGCACGCCCTCATGCTTTCCCGGACCAAAAACCTCACAGATCAGATCTGCGTTTTTAACGGCCGCGTCCAGATAAGACCGCTTGCCTGTGGCCTGCCAATGCGCAACAGCCGATTCGTACATATGACCGACATTATAGAGTTCGTGGCTGCTGGGGAGGTTATCCCATTGCTGCTTATCATAACAGCAGGTGATCCTGCGTCGTCCGTCTTCGCGGGCCCTGGCGGTCCAGGCGGTATACAGGTAGCCGTCCGGTTCCTGCGCCGCCGCGATATACTCAATCAGTTGATCCAGATAGGCGTCCATTTTCGCATCCGCCCTGGCCATCAGTCCGTAAGAGGCCCCTTCTATAATCTTAAACAGATCGCTGTCGTTAAAGCCAAAATCGCCCTCCCAGCGTCCTTCCATCAGTTTGGCGGCTATCTTAAAATTATCGATACGGTGGGTCTTCTCGCATTGCTGAAAAGCATACGGAATCGTCGCGGACAGGTTGGTCTCGATGCGGGGCTGCCAGAAGACATCCGTAAATCGGACCTGCGTAAATGGCGTCGGCTTATAGGGATAGTCAGCCGTCCCGCCCGCTGCGCTGAGAGTTCCAATCAGTGAAAAAATCAAAAAACCGCCTCCACAGATACCCATTAAGCGCCCCATAATCAACTCTCCAAAAAGGGTTAACAGATCGCTTCGAATGACTCAGAACACAAAATTATGGACGATATGGACAATCTTTTCAACAAAAAACTGAAATCCCTTTAGATCTCCCGATGGGGCTTGGGACCGGATCGCTTAAAATCGGGCTTGTCAGAAAATTCTGTGAGCTTTTCCTTGCTGGTTTTTGTATTGCGATTATACTGCTGGATGTTAAGAAATACGAAGTGATATTTTTGGTAAATTAGGAGAATATCCATGAGTTCCAAAAAGCACGCACCCAACTATATGGGTTTGTCGCGACGAAACCTGTTGAAAACCATCCTGTTTACTCCTCCTATACTCTTGTTCAGTAAAGGCGGACTGTTTGCAGAGGCCGTAAAACCTTTGTTTGAGCCGCGCCTGATTCCCAAAGGGGAAAAAATCCGAGTCGCCGCAATCGGAGTCTTCAACCGTGGCGCTCAGATCCTAAAAGAATTCAGCAAATTCCCCCAGCAGGTTGAATGGGTTGCTTTTGCCGATGTGTTGTTCCTCTCGCAGGAAAAATCCCTCCGGGGTTTTCCCGAAGTACCCTGCTTTCGGGATTATCGCCAGATGTTAGAACAGATGCAAGAGCAGATCGACGCCGTTCTCGTCTGCACGCCCGACCATGCGCATTTTCCGATGGTCATGCACGCGATGCTGCTGGGAAAGCACGTCTTTGTGGAAAAACCGATGGCCCAGAATGTCTATGAATGCCGTCTTCTGGAAGCGACCGCCAGGGCCTGCAAGACCGTCACGCAAATGGGCAATCAAGGGCACTCCGGCGCCGGCACGATTGAGTTTGGCCGGTGGGTCGAAGCGGGATTGGTTAAAAATGTCCGTCGGATTGACGCATGGATGACCAACAGTCGGCGCTGGCACGGCTGGACGGATACCGCCTATCCGGAAGCCGTCCCGCCAATCGGCTATGACTGGGATCTCTGGCTGTGCCGGCGGCCGTTCAGACCCTACAGCGAAAAACTGATCGACGGAAACTGGCGATGCTGGTATGAATTCGGCTGCGGAGCCATGGGCGATTGGGGAGCGCACATCCTCGACGCGGTCCACCGGTATCTTAAACTGGGAGCCCCGTATGAAATCACCACTCGATTGATCGGCCCCAGCGACCTGATCTACCCGCAGGGGTCGGTTATCACATCCAAATTCAGGGAACGCGGCCAAATGCCCCCGCTCGAACTGAACTGGTACGACGGCCAGGGCAACAACCCCCCCGCTCCCCCCGGAATAACCGAAGAATTGGGAAACATAGGGTCGCTGATCTATACTGAAGACTATATTATTCGCGGTGTCAGCCACGGCGCAAGGTACAAAATTCTTCCCGGCGAAAAAATGGAATCCCTCATCCGTGCAGGAAAATTGCCCCAGCTGCAGGAACCGCTGCCCAATCATTATCAAAACTTCCTGAATGCCTGCCAGGGAATCGAGTCGGCCAATTCTTCATTTGATATCTCAGCCCCGCTGACGGAACTGCTCTGTCTTGGCTGCATCGGACAGCGCTTCGGCGGAACCTTGCAGTACGATGCCGCCGCTATGGCCTTTGCAAATAACCCAGCCGCAAATGCCATGCTGAAAGGCCCGCAGGTTCGCGCCGGCTGGGAACTGTACGATCAACAAAAACCGGCAAAGTCCAAGGCCGCCCAAATTAAAAAGCCGCAGGAGGCCCCATGGGAAGATCTCATCGATCAGACGCTCAGCCAATGGGAAAATCCTTATGATTACGGGCAGGCCCAGGTCGTCGACGGTGAAGTGCGCCTGACCAGCGACAAGGGAAAATGGTTCCTGATTACCAAGAAAGAGTACGCCAATTTTGTATTTGAAGGCGAAGTCCTGATGCCCGTCAACCAAGGCAACAGCGGCTTTATGTTCCGCTGCCAAAAAGCAAAGAATCGCGTCTGGGGCTACCAGGCCGAGGTGGATCCGTCCGATCGTAAATGGTCCGGCGGAATCTACGATGAAGGCCGCAGAATGTGGTTTGCCTCTCCCAACCGCGACAAGGCCGCTTCCCAGGAGGAAGCAGAGGCCTCCATTCAGGCCTTTCGCCGACGGGCCGGCGATTCCTTTAAACAAGGCCAATGGAATCGCTATCGAATTGAATGCACAGGACAGCAAATCCAAATTTATCTCAACGGGACTCTGACTACTGATATTTATGACGAAATGGATTTGTCGGGCCCTGTCGGAATTCAGCATCACGGCGAAAAAGGGCTGGTGTACAAGTTTCGCAATCTTCGAATTAAAGACCTCGGCTCTGGCGGTCCGGTATATTATCCGCACCGGGAAAAGGCCTCCAGGGCAGCCGTCCAGTCTAAAATGGAAGGGGCGATCTATGAGGCCGAGGCCGCCAATAAAACCGGCGACGTCTTGGTCTTGGATCAATATTCGGGGTTTCAGGGTACCGGCTATGTGGATTTTGGCGGAGCGGGCAGTTTTGTGGAATGGGATAATGTGCTGGCCGATACAGAGGGCCAGTTTACCTTGACGTTCCGATATGCGGCCGCATCCGATCGCCCCTGCAATTTGCTGGTCAACGGCCAAACGGTTGCGCAAATACCGTTTGCTTCCACCGGCGGCTGGACACGCTGGCAGACTGTCGATAGCACAGTCCGGTTTAAAACCGGACGCAATGTCGTACGGGTAGTTGCGGTTGGCAACGGGCCGAATCTGGATGCGATGGCAGTGAACAAATAAGAGCGGTTGTTAAATATTGAAAAAGGGTCCGGTTCTGCAAAAACAGAAGCGGGAATCCGGAAATTTTGACGCCGTTTTGTTTGTGCTTAAAAATATGATCTACGAAGATTTAAAAGGAAAGCGGGTTCTGGTGACCGGATCCAGCAGCGGCATCGGGCAGGCCGCCGCCATAGCGTTTGCGCAGCAGGGCTGCTTTGTGGGAGTGCACTACTTCCGAACCAAAGAAGGCGGAGAACAGACGCTGGCGGAGGCGCTCAGGTACTCGGACGGCTGTCTGCTCAGGGCCGATATGCGCGATCCGAACCAGGTAGAAAAGATGATCGGCGACTTTGTCCGGATCGCCGGGGGACTGGACATCCTGATCAGCAACGCCGGAACCCTGCTTGAGAGAGTGGATATAGCGAACATGCCGCTGGAGCATTATGAAGACGAATTCGCCACCAACAGCCGCAGTGCGTTTTTGGCCGCCAAATATGCGCTGCCGCACCTGAAGCAATCCAGCGGCTGCATCGTCAATGTCGGTTCTGTGGCCGGCCATAACGGCGGAGGCGGCGGTTCAGGCGTATATGCTGCGGCCAAGGCCGCCGTGCACGTCCTGACTATCGCTATGGCCAAAGAATTCGGCCCCTTCGGCATTCGCGTCAATACCGTTGTGCCCGGCCTGATCGAAACCCGATTTCACCAGCGGTTCTCCACCTCTGAACGAAAAAAGAAAGTCGCCCAGGAAACCCCTCTCGGACGCAATGGAACAGCCCAGGACGTAGCCGCGGCCATGCTCTTTTTGGCCAGCAGCGAGGCGGCAGGATTTATCACCGGCGAATACCTGGCTGTTAACGGCGGGCTTTACATGCGGGCGTAAAAGATCGTTTAAAATGCGCTTATTTCCCACCTTCAAATCCTGCAATGCCGTCAAATTGACCTTTTTTTGTAACATTGAGTCGGAATTGTTTTGTAAATTGAACTCTTAGCCCGGAACGCGACAGACCTATTTTCTGTAAAATCTCTTCAAGAGAAATTCCCTGCTCAAATCGGCCCGCCGCTCCAAGTACCTTAAACACAATTTCATCCCCGGATGTAAACAGCCACTCGTCTTCGTTATGAAATAAGAAGGCCAGCGATTCTGCCTCTCCGGGGTCCATTCTTTCCAGATAAACTGGTCCGTATTTCTTGAGAAAATCATTCAGGATTTCAAGAGAAACTTCAATACAATTAATTTTACCCTTTTGGATATCTGCCTGCAAATCGATAGCATGGCGAACTCCTGATTCATCTATCCAATAATCTGATTCATCAACTACAGTTTGAGTAAGTGTGACTTGACATTGAGAAATGAAAGAATCCCAAATCCCAAGCTCATAAAGATAGATTACAACATTGGCATCAAGCAGCAGGAGTCGGAATTTCATGATCCACATCCCTGTCCATGTATTGTTCCGCTTCCTTGCGGCTGATTCCCATTAATTGTGCGAAACGTCTCATGGAAATTTCGCCCTTCCGAAACACACGGATTGCAAGAGCACGATATCTTTCCGGATAAAGCGAGGGACGGGGACTATCGATTCGTTGTGTTTGCCGCACATACTCCTTCGCTTCTTCAATATAGCCCCTGGTTTGCTCTTCCTTCCAATAAAATAAAAAGTGCATTCTCCAGAGTAGAGATTCCAAAGATACATCAAATTGACGAGCAACGCTATCCAGTTGACTAAGAGTTATTTTTTTCTCTTTATCGGTTAACTTGTAGATAGATTCTAATACAGATTCATACGGTAAAAGAAGATTTCCGGCAAAGCAAGTAGCCAATTTCTCTTCTTGCTGATCTGGTTCGCATATTCCAGACTGATGCTGATACCTTTCCCAAGTTAATAGATGGAATAACTCATGGGCCAAATCATGATTTCTTCGCCATTGTGAGCAACGAACATTTAATAGAATCGCATTGCCGAAGAAGGGCGACTTAGCGCAAGCCGCCGTACCTAAATCTCCCAAGTCCAGATGAAATACCTTGATGCCGTACACTTCTTCAAGAGTTACTTGTAAACTTTTTCCAGGATATTTACCCAATCCCATAACGTCCCGTACACGGTTTGATAAAATTGACGCTTCTTTGTATTCAAGAACGTTCTCGTGTTCATCTAAATCCGGAAGCGGTCGGTTCGGCCTTTCATTTGCCCAAAGTTCAAGTTGTTTGTATTGACAACACAATTGAAGAAATTCTGCCTGAATTTCTTTCTCATTTTCCGGTTTGTTTCGCCAGAGTACTGCTTGCGTTGTTATTGAATTGGATTCTTCAAAGAAAAAACTCAGGGGAAGATGATAAACCATCGCAATTTTAGATAATTGACTTAAACGGGGCTGAGTATGTCCGTTTTCGTAAGAACTTAGACAAGAATCATCTATTCCCACGCGATCGCTAACTTGTCTGAGCGTAAGCCCCGAGTGCTTTCTTGCAAGTTTAAGTTTTTCCGATATGTTCATGGTTTAATCCTTCTTTCATTTCTTATAAGAATAATACATATTATTTCGGGATAAATCAACATAAAATTTCTTATATTTCAAGAATTATTCTATAGATAGCAGGTCTTTAATTCCATCAATATACGTTATCTGGATTTGATTTATGAAATTTTCTTGCTGTTAACAGCGGGCTTTACATGCGGGCCTGATCGTTTGCCGGACGATCATTCTTAGAAATACCAAAAGAAAAATTTCCCCTTAAATTCCGATAATATGGATCATATTACTGCTAATACGTCAATATTTTTAACCAAATTAACATATAGATTTGCATATATTTTTCCTATTTTATAAACTAACTCTAACCCTAAAGGGGTCGAAAGACCCCCGTTTACACACGGGCCGCGAGGCGACCCCTCGCGGCCTCAATTTTCCGGTAATCAAAACAAATGCAGGGCCTATCCGATCTGATTACTTGCCTTTTCGAAGAAATGAAAAAACCTGAAATGGGTTTGTGTCTGTCCACTTTTTTCGCATAGGAAAAACGCCCTTTTCGACGTCGCCAATCTCTTCAATTGTATAAAACGCATGGGGATTGAATTTTTTAATCAGTTCCTCTACCTCCAGGATATGTGCCCGTTTGACAACGGTAAAAATCACCTGTACCTTGCCCTTGGCCCCGTGGCCGTCCAAAACCGTTACCCCAAATTGTTTTTCATGCAAAGACTCCACCAGGCAGGCAGAATCCTTCTGTGTAATAATTCGGATCAGAACCAAACCCAAAGACAACTTCTCGACCAGGCGCATCCCGATGTAATTCCCGGTAGCATAACCGCCTGCAAAGGCAATATAGCAAAGGGGATTGGCCAGATTGCGGATGACCTGGCTGATAACCACTAGCCAGATCAGCACTTCAAAAAAACCCACCACAGGAGCCAGTTTCGTCATCCCGCGCGAGACAAAAATATGTCGAACCGTTCCGATGGTCACATCGGCGATTCGCGAAATAAAGATCAGCAGCGGAAGCACAATCCATGAAAAGATGTCAAACTCCGCTAAAATACCGACAAACTGACCCATCATTTGATCTTACTCCCGGTAAACAGAACCCAACGCCACGTCGCCGCCGACAGCGTACAGAAAGACCCGCTCGTGTGCAACCCTTTTATGATATGCCAAAATCATTTCTGATTTTTCGCGGCTTACTGCTCCAGCCAGTGCAGTCCAAACAAGGCCAAATCCGCCAGATCCACCCGTCCATCGCCGCCCCGCCGAGGGAACATATCTCGATAGGCATTCTCGCTCAGCCAGTACTCGCTGAAGATCAGCAAATCCGCCAGATCGGTCTGTTGGTCGCGATTGAAGTCGGCCTCAAACGGACGGCTCTCCGGCAGTACCATCATTTCTGTTGTAAAGATGTAATCATAGACGTTGTCTCCCAGTTTCCGTCCGGGGAATGTCAGTTCCACAAAAAACGCCGTCCATCCCACAGGCGGCATCGGAACCTGCCCGATATACAGGCCGCCGCCCTGATGGGCCAGCGTCGTGGACGCCCAACCGGCGCCGGTTGTCGGCAGGCGAAAATCCCGAGCCGTTGTATTGGCGATCCGCCAGAGTTTGACGGATTTTGGCGATGTTGTTGTCTGCACGTGAACGGCGCCATTGGGCTGGATTGTCCAGTCAAAGACCGGTCTGGCCGCGTTGTTTAAAAAGGCATCATAAAAAGGCGCCATTCCAAGAAACACAGAATCCATAGTCCCCGGCCCATCCAGGTAATGGTTGGCGTTGGGTACAATTCGCATATAGGTCTGGCCGACCAGATCATGGATATAAAACTGTGCCGAGTCGCTGACGAAGAAATTATCTCCGCTTGCCATAATCAGATATTTCGGAATTGTCAGCCGGTCGCGGTACTGATACGGATCGACAATCGCCAGCAGGTCTTCCGTCCGCGGCATGTCAAACCAGTCAAAGATGCCCATCTCTTCATACGGCCATAGAGCGTCGGCCCAAAAGCCGTGGCAGGCCCAGTGATGCGCAAATGATCGCTGCATATTCAGCAGATCGATTACAATCGGCGCTATTGCCGCAACGCGGCTGTCAACGGCCGCCGTCAGCCAGGCCGTCCAGCCCCGCTTAGAACCGCCGACCAGCACAAAATCGTCGACTGTTTTGCCCTTGCTCGCTGCAAACGACTGCACTGCATCCATACAGGCCACAACCGATTTGACCATCGGCAATTGCAGCGGCCAAAAGTCATCGCCGCCTCGAAGATATTTATCCCATGAGTACGCGATAATCTCATCTTCAGTGCGAGAAAAGGACTCATCCAGAAAATGGATCGGCTGATTCGGCACCGCTGTCAGAGTCACAACAATCGAACCTGTGCCGAATGCCAGTTGACGCAATTGATTGTCAACGGCCGGGGCCGGATCCAGCGTATTGCCGCCGTTAATTAAAATCAGGGCTGTTGTCTTAGAAAGTAAGATGGGTATTACAACGGTAACCCAATGCTTCCATTCAACCTGGTTGTATTGAACTTCAGCGCCGTTGCGCCAATGCTGCGATCGCAAGTCCAGGGTATATGTCATAGTGCCCAAGTCAAAAGACCCGGGCCCTTGCTGTGAATATTGATAAGCCGGGTCGGGGGCTGCCACATAATCATCCAGAGCCGTGCCGTAAAGAGGAATTGAAAAAACCGCCGGAATGCACAGAAACAAAGTTTTGCAAAACATCTGACCACCTCCGAGAAAAGTTGTATAATCGAATATCAATATAGCGATTTTTCCGGAAAAGTCAAAGAATATTCGGCCGTCTTAAAAATACAGACAGAATGCATCTGGAAAAACGGATTTCTTCGGCTAGGCAGGATAAAAAAAATTCCTCTACATAGTCAGAGGAATTTGTCGGTTCATCTGTAATTGGAGATAGATATCTTTTGCTGCGGCAAACAAATCCGCATCAATTATCGGACTGTACATCCCTGTTTTCAGGATCGCGATGAGTCGGCTGGGCCGATGGCTACCATGTCTGTTCCTGAGGGTCCTGTTTCTTCCTGAGGTTGGCGTGGGCATACTGCGCAGGAGGTTGTTTCTCGTCGCCCTCGTCTTCTCCAACAGCGGCAAAAAGCCGGGCAGCCGGAGATGGAGCCGTTTGCGGAAGCTCCTGCTCAAGCAATCGCTGGGCCTGATTGCTGCGGCCTTCGGCCAGCAGTTCCTGAACGGCCCCCAGTCGGGCCTGGGCCATGACTCGGTCGCGGCGGTGCTGCGCCCATTGGGCGCGATAATCCGACGACCCGCATCCATTGCTGAAAATCGCGATCCATGCGACAGCCAAAATAAAGCATAAATTTTTTGGAGTCTTCATTTTACTTACTCCTATCAAATCCTCGGCTGGACGCAGACTTACAACAAAAGGACTTTGAAAAAAGAAATCCTTCAATATAATATATAAAATCTTTCACGGCCGCGACGCCTTTTTTTTAAATTTATTTTTGAGAAACAACCGGATATCTCTATTATCGGGGAAAAACGTCAAAAACATTTGAAAAATCGCATTTTTTGAGGGTTACAGCAGAAAAAATTTTTCTTGTTAAAGAGAAAATCTATCCGCAAACAACAGGCAAATCAGGGATTTTTTTCGGACGATAATTCCTTATCGGACCTGGGCAGCGCGATCAGAAAAGTTGAGCCGATGCCTATTTCTGACTCTACACGGATTTGCCCGTCCAGGCGGTCCAGAATCCGACGCACAATCGTCAGGCCCAAACCTTGCCCGCCGGAGGGGCTGTTGGGATTGAGTTGATGAAAAATCTCAAAGATCTTTTCGTAATGCGCCCGATCGATCCCAATGCCGTTATCCGACACGGTATAGACCGCTTCGTCCCCGTTCACAGTCCCTGCAATTCGGATTTGAATCGGGCGGTCCGGATGGCGGTATTTGATCGCGTTATCAATCAGATTGGTAAAAACCTGATTGATCCGGACCGCATCGCCCAGACAATTGGGAAGTTCTTCAATCTGGATCTGCGCCCCCAGCCGCTGAACCTCAAACCGCATCGCTCCCAGGATCGTCTGGATCAGCAAATTCATCTGGACCGGCTCGATGTGCATAGTCGCCGTTCCAATCCGCGACAGACGCAGCAGCCCCGAAAGCAGCGCATCCATCTTGGTCGTACCGGCCGCGACAAACCGGATCGATTCAGGAATTTCATTTTCAAGGAGGCGCTCCAGCCGTTGACGGATTTCCTTGTCGCAGGAGGTCTGTTTAAAAAGGGCGGACAGTTCCCGGCATGATTTGCTGATCTCGCCGGTAAAGCCCTCGATGTTTACCAGCGGACTTCGCAGATCGTGCGAAGCGATAAACACAATGCTTTCCAACTCCTCATTTTTTGCCCGCAATTCTTTCAGCAATTTTTCGCGAGCATGTTCGGCCTGTTTTTTTTCGGTCACATCTTCATACAGCGCCACGATCTCGCCGCTGGGCAGTTTGTACACATAATTTTCTCGCCAGCCCCGAATGCGCTGGTCGCGATAGATGGAAACCGGATGATGAGCCGGCCGGCCGGTCCGGTAAACCCGGCGAAAAATCTCCAGCAATCCAAAGGTTTCCACCCCCGGAAAAACCTCGGTTACCCGACGCCCGACGATCTCCTTCTTGCGGCGTTTCTCGATCCGCTCCACAGAAGGATTCAGATCCGCTATCAAAAAATCCTGTCCCTCATCCACTGGCTGATAAATCACAGATGCGCTGCTCATCCACTCAAACATCTGCCGAAATCTCTGCTCAGACTGCGCCAGAGCGATCTGGATTTGGTTGCGTTCCGTGATATCCAGCGCGGTAAATGTAATCCCCTTGCTCCAATCGCCCGCATCCAGCGGAGTCAAACTCAATAGAATATTTAAAATCCTCCCGTCTTTGGTAAGCCAGCGCGATTCGATGATGCCGGCGCCTTTGTCCCGGATCTGATTATATTTTTCCCGCCCGACGTAATCATAATCCTCCTGCGCAGGATACAGCATGCGCGAGTCTCGGCCGATCAATTCTTCTTCCGTATAGCCGACCATCTCGCAAAATCGCTGATTGACTTTGCTGAATACCCGATCGATCATCAATCCGATGCCGATCGGAGCCGTCCGGAATATACCAGCCAGTTCCGCCTCCCGAATCCAGAGTTGCTCCTGGGCCCGGCTTCGTTCGCTCACATCATGAAAAAAACCAATTGCCGCGGGCTTGGAATCCAGGGTCAGAAGGGCCGATGAGATGTCCGCATGAAAAATCCCGCCGTCCTTCCGCAAAAGAGGACAGCCGGTTAATGAATGGTTAATTTCTCCCCGCAGCATGCCGTCAAACAGTTCGCGGACCTGATCGGAAACCGCAACAGGATGAATATCCTGAAGACTTAGACCCAAGATCTCTTCCTGCGAATACCCGAGCATCCGGCAGATATTTTGATTGGCCAGAATAAAACGGTATGTCTGACAGTCCACGACAAGAATGCCGTCGGCAGCGTGTTCAAACAGCAGTCGAAATTTGGCGGCCTCTGTCTGCGCCTGGTTCAGAGATTTTCTCAGATCTTCAGCGATCCTTTGTGCAGACCGGATCTGTTCCTCATGAGCGGTATTTTTGTCGTTCGGGGCGGAGTTTGTATTGATTTGACTGTCCATAAACGGGCCGTTTTTCTTTGCCTCATTTTTTCAACTAACAGACGGCTGCTTGCTTTCTATCGACTCCAATATCATCTTGTACCAAACGCCATTTCTCTGAGCAATGAGAAAATCAGAATCGCTGTGTGGGGATTTGTGTTTTTGGAAAATCAGTCCGTGCGGATGTTGCGCCCCAAAGTGCGCAAAAAGTCGGCCCATAGCTCCTCACTCCGGCGCTATGGGCCGCACCCTCCGCCTTATTTCTAAGACGACGGCACTGTACATCAAAGGGAAGAAATTGTCAAGAAAATCTTTAAGAAAATCCTAAAAAGTCTGCATGATTGAAGAAATACTTTCCTTTGTAAATGAATTGTCATAGTGCCGCCGGAAAATAAAAAAAGCCAGACTCGCAAAGCATCGCGAAATCTGGCTTCGGAGGAGGGTGATGAATTCATTAGTCCGCTCTATATATATTGACGAATATTTTAAGATAATGTTGCAGATTTTTAAATTTTTTTAAAATTATATGACTATATTATATCCAGTTAATCTATATATGAGAAAATCAGACGGAACGGATTCTGTTAAATGTTATGTAAATTCTTATGAAAAATATACTTACATCAGTTTTTATATATCCTGTAGTTTTATAGAGTTCTTAATAAATTTATTATTTAATTTATATTTTATATTCATAATCCATTATATTAGTAACGGTTTTCTTGTTAGATTTTATTTTCAGTTTTATCATGACGGCCAAGTTCCCTTAATTTTCATTTTTTTCAAAAAGAAACAAAATCTTTACTCAAAATGTGCAAAAACAGGAAGCCGCAGAAAACAAGAAATAGATTGCTTTTTCATCAATCCTCATCTATGCTATTTAGTACCATCCAACGTTCAGCATGCACAGCGTTCAACGACAGAAAAAAACCGGTTAGAAAGGAATCTTGGTTATGGTTACAAAAGGTAAAAAAAGAGGAGAATATCGTTTTACATATAAGCCCGACGGCAGCGTCAAAAAAGTGGCCCTGGCCGGCTCTTTTAATCAATGGAAGCCCCAGTCTATGATCCGGCAGAAAAGCGGCGAATTTGCCTTGACGCTGCCTTTAACTGCCGGCTATTACGAGTACAAGTTTATCGCCGACGGCAACTGGGTGCAGGACAGCCAGAATGGCGCCTATGCATTCAATCCTTATGGAACAGTCAATTCTGTCTTAAAGGCCGATTGACGCCGAATATTTCCGAATCCGCGGGCTGAAGACAGAAACATCGTTATATTCCGGTTGCAGCAAATATGAATTTTTGGATACCCTGAAGATTTCAATAAAAAACAAAGGGCCTTTTTAAGAAGGCCCTGTCTTTTTTGCTTATCCGTAGGCGGTTGGTCCAAAACGGCGACCTTTATGATACGACTTTTGGGTTTGCTATCCCAAGACACATAAATAACTTATAAAGATGTTAGAAAAATATCAAACTTTTTAATTGACATGTTAGATTATTATATTATAATTACGATTATTTAGTATATATAAAACATAACGGCGGCAGAAAGGAGAGTGACAAATGCGTTGTTTGCAGATGGATTTTGCTGCGTCGGCAGATCCCAAACAAAAAATCGGATCCGGTCGGCAGGATCTTGCGATCAAAGAATTTTCCCGCTTGATAAGCAGTCGGCTGGACTGGCTTCAGGGACGAGACCGGATATTGGCGGAGATGGTGTATGAAAGGGGGTTATCTTATCGCACCGTTGCCGAGCTGACCGGAATGCGGCCTTCATCGATCAGCAGGCGCGTGCGCACGGTTGTTCGGCGATTGCTCAGCCGCGAGTATCAAAGGTGCCTGCTGCGGCGCAGTCAGCTTACTTTCTTGCAGATGAGTATTGCCCGCGAACGGTTTATCTTGGGGATGAGCCGCGCGGCCATTTCGAGTCGGCATCAAATCTCCCTCTACAGTGTGGATCGGCATCTGCGGCAGCTGGCAAATCTGACCGATAAAAACCCTGCCGTAAAAATCCAGGATCATCCGGATTCGATAAAAGAAGGGGCCTGAAAATGAAACCGTTTTTCATCAGCAGACAAATTCCCTGGGATCAGCCGCTCTGCGGCCGATCTGTGGAACTCATGCGCCTGTTCGGGCTGGACCGAAACGATCTGCAGCAGAGAATCCTGCATTACGACTGCCGACTGTCGATTGGCCCCGGGCAGATTGCCTTGATCGCAGGGCCTTCCGGATCAGGCAAAACCCTTCTTCTGAAAGAGTCTTATAATTGCGTTCACAAATCTCAGCGGATTTGGATCAACCGAATCCCGCTGAAAACCAGCAAAAGCGTAATAGACTGCATGCAGGGCCCTTTCGATCAAACGCTGCGCTGCTTATGCAGAATGGGACTGGCAGAGGTCTTTACCCTGCTCAGCAGCCCTGCCCGGCTCAGTGAAGGGCAGCGCTATCGATATCGGCTTGCCCGCGCCTGGCTGAGCGGCAAACAATATCTCTTTGCCGATGAGTTCGGTTCGGCGCTGGATGAGCCGGGGGCGGCCGTTCTTGCTGCCCAAATACGCCGGTTCATCTCCCAAAGTCGTCTGATTTTTATTGCCGCATCCTGCAGGGAGGAACTGGCCGAACCGCTAAGGCCCGATGTGATCATTCGGGCGGATCGGGCGGTTAGCTGCATAAACAAGACGATCCTGCCAACTCGGAAAAAGAAAACGGGTTAAAAAAGGTAGGCCGTCCGCAAATCCAAAGATCCGCAGGCGGCCATACGCAGGCGAGGGCAAATTTACTGGGTACTCTGTGACGAGCAGTTCTGGCTTCCGGCATTCGTAGCGCAGGCGGATTTTTGCTCTTTGATAATCTGTTCGGCCCATTCCGTCTGAGATGGAAGCATATACGCAGGAACCCGCTGCGAACCGAGAGAAATAAAAACTTGGTATCGAGCGCACTGCTCAAACTGGCCCCGACAATATTTCTTACGAAGCAGAGTTGTCAGTTTGGGCATATCATTATCATGGACCAGTAAAAAAGAACACTGATTGCTGTACTGGCAGATTTTCATCTATGAACCCTTTTAGATCATACAGGGCTCCTGATGAGTCAATCAAGGTTATGTCAATCAATGGCTTCCAAACAAGAAACCCCAAAATTTACCTAAAATATAAGAATAATTCTTATATACATATCAGTATAAATACCTATCGACTAAGAGTGTAGAGGATCATAAAAATTTTGTCTACTTGTTTTTTTAAAAATAAAATCCTTAATTGAGCCATAAGGTCCAATAAGAAAAGGGTTATGGGTATATACAACGGTGATTTTGATAATTATCTCATTAAGCCTGCTATTATAGAGGATATATCTTATATTTCAAGATATCATTATATGCCTTTTGCCAGGCAGCCCTATGTTAAGGCATGGAAAATTACCGATATAAAATATGGAAAGAGGGATGAACCAATCGGAGTTATTACCTATTCCATGCCGGTCTTAAACTGTGCTGCCCGACGATCGGCAATCGGAGACTTCTTAGCCGATACGGATAAACGAATCCGATTGCGCCGTTTGAATGAATTTGTCAGACGGATCAGCCGGGTGGTAATCGATCCTCGCTACCGGGGGCTGGGGCTGGCCGCGTGGCTGGTCAGACGGACGATGCCGCAAATGGAGGTACCTATGATCGAAGCGACGGCGGTTATGGGAAAAATGAGCGGTTTTTTTGAACGGGCCGGAATGCATTTGTACAAAATACCTGTCCGACCGGAAGCGGCAACCCTTGCCGGGGCATTGCTGTCGGCTGAAATTAAGCCATCCTTGTGGATTGACGCAGCCGCTGTATACGCGCAAATCCAGCCGCTGCCTGAAGATAAAAAAGAAAGCATCAAAAGAGGACTCTTTCGGTTTCTGGGCGCCTACGGTAAACGAAGGACAATGGCCGAAGGAGTAGAATCTTTGCGTTTTGCTCTCTCGCGTCTGAACGCCCGGCCCGGCTATTATGTCTGGCTCAATCCAAACAGGCCGCTAAAGGGGCTTGAACTGATTTCTCATCCGCCGCTATAAATCCGGTCGGGAATTCCGGCTTGCTTCTTCATTCTGACGGAAGATCAATTCAGCCCATTGTAATTGCGTCGGCAGCATCGTCGCGGGAACCTGATCCCGACCCAGCCGGATGGCCACCTGGAAACGTGCACAATCTGCAAAGCGGCCCTGGCAGTAGTCGGCTTTTAACTGGTCGGCGAGAACCTGAAACTGCTGTGTGTTCGGATTATTGAAGAACTCACAATCCCGAAGATATTTACAGGTTTCCATAGGACATATTCCTCCCTTTGCTTAAACCTGGATCGTACCTATGGTACCCGTTTGAACGCCGGCTATCAAGTTTATTCCTCTTTCTGTCCCCCCGATTACTCGGCCTCCCAATTATGCAGACTGTTGATCTAAAAGAACCTGGTCTGCCCATTCAATCTGGTTGGGCATCATCAGCGTGGGAACAAACGATTCCCCCAGAGCCGAGGCGATTTTATAACGGGCGCACCCTGAATAATTACCCTGACAGTAGATTTGCTGAAAACGATGAACCAGCCCTTGCATTTTCTCGAATGTTTCATCCTTCAAAAAGGCGCAACTTTCATATAACGGACAACGAGCCATCGTATAAATCCTGTTTGCCCTGATTTAGCTTTTATGTTTTGGCGTATACATCAACTACATTATTGAAACTATGGTTTTATCGTCTATACAGCAAGAGAAATTTAAAAATTATCAGAAATGCGAAAACAACGCCCCTTCGGAAAATCGGTCTGATCTTTATTTGCTTCAGACGTCTTGCACAGCGGCGCCGAGCAAAAACCGCCCGGCAGGACGAAGGATTCTTTTATCGTGAAACCCTCTGTCCTCTACGAGCGCTGCCGAATGTTCACAAACGCCCGGCTCAGCCGGGAAAACAAACCGCCCGCAAAACCTTGCCGGCTCAGGACTTTTTGGTCATAATCAGCCAGAGGGCGTGGATCATACCCGGCAGTCCGAACATCAGCGTCAGGAGAATGTTGAGCCAAAAGTGAACCCCGAAACCCACCTGCAGAAACGCGGCCGCCGGAGGCAGAAATATCGCCAGAATAATCTTTAACACTGTCATAGACTCGATTCCTTATTTTTATTTCCTGAATGGTTCTCTTACGGCCCGACAAAAGGATTGTATTTTATCCGGCCCTTGCCTGCAAGCATTTTTAGCCGCTTGCTTTCTTTCCGCCGGCTGCGTATATTGAAGAAAAACAAATTGTTTACAGGAAAAAAATTATGAAAGCCGGTGTTATCTTTTTGCTGATCGTTCCGCTTACTTTCCTGGCCGTCGGCTGCGAGCCGGTCCAGCAACTGCTTGCAGGAATGCCAAAACCTTCCGCCCACCTGACTGGTATGCAGTTTGGACCTGTGGATCTGCAATCGGCCACTCTGCTGTTTGATGTCGAGATTGAAAATCCGTACACTGTCCCCCTGCCGCTTGTGAATCTGGACTATGCCGTAGCCAGCGGACAAATCCGGCTTTTTGAGGGCAAGGCCGATATGCAAACAACCATTCCGGCCAAGGGTCGACAATCCGTCCGCCTGCCGGTCAAAATCGGCTATATGGATTTCCTAAACGCCTTCGCCCAGTTGAAAGACATTCGGCCCGGCGCTTCCATTCCTTACACCGCCGATGTCGGGCTGTCTCTTCATACCGAGGCCCTCGGCCCGATGCGGCTGCCTCTGAAAAAGACCGGCTCGGCGACGGTTCCTCAATGGCCCAGCGCCGACGACTGGAAATCCATTCTCGGCCTCTGATAAAACCTGCTTCAAGTATCGATCTGACCGGCAAAACATCTCTGCGAGTCGTTGTAAATCCTGCCCGAAAGGTACAGAAAACTGCCCGTTGTGAAAAGCCGATAAGCCGTGTATAATCGCCCTTTTTACGGCGGACAGCAGAATCAGTCCTATGTTCATCGATCAGGCGAAAATCACGGTTCAGGCAGGCAATGGCGGACCCGGCTGTATGAGCTTCCGGCGGGAAAAGTTCATTCCCAAGGGCGGCCCCGACGGCGGCGACGGCGGCAGCGGCGGCAGTGTGTACATGAAGGTCGATCCTTTTATTGATACCCTGCTGGATTTTTCCGGCCGACATCTCTGGCAGGCCCAAAACGGACGCCCCGGCGAAGGCAGCAACAAATACGGAGCAGATGGCGAAGACCTGATCATCCCCGTACCGCCCGGCACGCTGGTCTATGATGAAGAACTGGATCTGCTTTTGGTAGATCTGGATCGGGAAGGAATGCAGGTGTGCATCGCCCGCGGCGGCCGCGGCGGCAAAGGCAATAAGGCCTTTGCTACCGCTGTGAGGCAAACGCCCCGGTTCGCTCAAAAAGGCAAACCCGGCCAAATGCGAAAACTGCGGCTGGAACTCAAACTCATCGCCGATGTCGGCCTGGTGGGAATGCCCAATGCAGGCAAGAGCACGCTGATTTCACGCTGTTCGCAGGCCCGCCCCAAGATCGCCGACTATCCGTTTACTACGTTAAACCCTGTGCTGGGCATCGTGGAATTGACCGGATACCGGCGGTTTGTGATGGCCGACATCCCCGGCCTGATCGAAGGGGCGCATCGGGGAGCCGGCTTGGGGCATGATTTTCTGCGCCATATCGAGCGGACGCGAATCCTGGTACATCTTCTGGATATCCTGCCGGCCGATCAATCCGATCCGATTACCAATTACCATGCCATCCGCAAGGAACTCCAGTTGCACAGCCAGACCCTGATCGAGAAGCCCGAGGTGATCGTACTGAACAAGATCGATCTGGATGCAGACGGCTCTTTGGTCAAAAAATATAAAAATCGCCTGCCGAAAGGCAAACCCATTCTGGCGGTCTCTGCCGTCACCGGAAAAGGCCTGGCTGAACTGAACGAAACCCTCTGGACTCTCGGGAAGGGAAAACCCTATGAATCTGATCGCGATTGACATCGGCAACAGCAGCATTAAAGTCGCGTTCTACTATAAAGATCAGGAAAAATTTCTTCGGACGCTTCCGGCAGGCGACGATCTGGAAGAAAATCTTCGCGCGACGCTGACGGAGGCCTGGGACCAGATTCCGCTGGTCAAAAATGCGGCCGAGCCGGTTAAAGACGCCGTTCTGGTAGCCAGTTCCGTCAAGCCGGTCTGGACGAAACTGCTGGAACAAATCGCAAAAGATCAGCTGGGAGAAAAAGTGCTCCTGATTGGGCGGGATATCCCCTTACCAATCGAAACCAGCGTAGATAATCCGCTGGAGGTGGGCACGGATCGGCTGGTTTCCGCGGCGGCCGCTTTTGCTGTTGTGGAAGATGCGGTGGTTGTTGCGGATTTCGGAACGGCCGTCACGATTGATCTGGTCGACGAAACCGGCGTTTTTGTCGGCGGGACGATCAGCCCCGGATTTGATATGTCCGCCAAGGTGCTTAAAGACTACACGGCCGCACTTCCGCTGATTCGCATGGATAAACCCGCCAGCCCCAACGGCGCCAACACCACAGAGGCCATTCGATCCGGGCTTTATTATTCGGCTGTCGGACTGCTGGAAACGATCTGTCGAAAGTATGCCGAACAGCTCGGACGATGGCCGCAGGTGATCGTCACCGGAGGAGCCGCCAAACTGATTCAATCAGACTGCCAGTTCGTCGATTCGTTTGTGTCGAATCTGGCGGTGCGCGGCATTGTTATCGCCTACAAAAAATATCTCTACGAAAAAGCCGAAATCGAGGAGCTCGACCAGGAAGATAATTTCAAAGGAGCAGGTTGATCGGGCTATCCCTGAGATGAAAAATAAAAAATCGGAAGCAGAAAATACACTGGCCTGTGTCCGAACCGCTAAAGGAACGGCGGCCATCGGCAGCATTGAAGTCTGCGGCCCCAACGGCTTTTCCGTCATTCAGAAAATATTTCAGCCCGCCGGCAAAAACGCCTCAATGGATGAAGGCCAAATCCTCTATGGCCGATTTCTTGACCGCGGACAAACGCTCGACGACGGGATTGTCGGAGTCGAAGGCCCCAATCGGTATGCCCTGCACTGTCATGGAAACCCCCTGATCCTGCGGCAGATTCTGGCCCTCCTGCAAAGGCACGACGTCCAAATTATAACCTATGAAGAAATGCTGTCCCGACGATTTGCCGTCGAAAGCGGCAATGTTATCCAGGCGGAGGCCAAACTCCAGTCACTGAAAACCGCCTCGCTTTTGGGCGCACAGATTATTCAAAACCAGGCGACCGCCGGATTGGCCCGAACCGCCCAGCAATGGCTTGACGCCAAAGACTGTCAGACCATTCGTCAAGAAGTTCGGGAAATTTTACGGCGCAGCCAAATCGGCCGACGAATTATCCACGGAGTACGGATTGTGATTGCCGGCCCGCCCAACAGCGGCAAGAGTACTCTTCTCAATCGGCTGGCCGGTCAGGAGCAGGCCCTTGTATCGGATATTCCGGGCACTACCCGGGACTGGGTGACTGCCTTCGGCCGGATTGAACCGCTTCGGATTGAATGGATCGACACCGCCGGCCTGGATGAGCGTCTGGCCGCAGCCAACCTCTTTGACCGAACCGCCCAGCGGCGAACACAAAAACAGCTGGCTGACTGCGATCTGATCTTGTATGTGATCGACGGCACAAAAACCCTTGCAAATCGGCCTTCCTGGTTTTCGCCCGATATCCCTGTTGTCACGGTCTTAAATAAATCCGATCTGCCCGATTTTCAACGCAGAGAAGACAAAGCGGACCAAGTTTCCATCAGCGCAAAAATCGGCAGCGGCATCGAAGCTCTTGGCAAAGCAATTCTGCAAACCTTGGAGATTCAATCCTTTGATCCTGCCTGGCCTGTGGCGTTCACAGCACGCCAGCACGATCTGCTGCAAAAAATTGCCGACGCCGCCGACCTGTCGGCCGTAAAATCCCTTGCCCGCCAGTTGTTTATTAATGATTAAACAAGATAGGCAATAATCAGTAATATAAAATCAGTTTAAAAATATCTTTTTTTAATGAAAAAATTGTATATTTAGCATTGACAATTAGTTTGACTAAATTTATATTAAATACTAAATTTAGTATTATATATAAAGGATACTTAATATGGCAATTACTGTGGTATCTAATCCTTTCAGGCCAGGCGCAGGGCATATGCCCCCTTATTTAGCGGGGAGAGACAGCGAAATAGAGGGTTTTAAGGACTTATTAAAACAACGGGTTGTAGTTACTAATCTCATTTTGACAGGGCTTCGGGGAGTGGGAAAAACAGTGTTATTGGATACATTTAGACCCTTAGCAATCAACGCAAAATGGCTGTGGGCCGGTACAGATTTATCAGAATCGGCAAGCATAAATGAGGAAAAAATAGTAGTCCGTCTTTTAACCGATCTATCTGCCCTAACTTCTTCATTCATAATAAAAAGCGAGGTAAAGGCGGCTTTCGGGTTTAATACAACCCAGGAAATTGTAAATCATTTTCTTGACTATGAAACCTTAAGTGAAATTTATAAATCCATACCGGGCCTCGTTTCAGATAAACTGAAAACTTTGCTTGAGTTAGTCTGGTCATGCATTAAACAGGAGGGTTTTCACGGCATCATCTTTGCTTACGACGAAGCACAAACAATGTCAGATCATGCCGAAAAAGAACAGTACCCCTTGTCTTTATTGCTGGACGTATTTCAATCCATACAAAGAAAAAATGTGCCTTTTATGATGGTCCTAACCGGTCTGCCTACCTTATTTCCGAAACTTGTTGAAGCCAGAACATTTACAGAAAGAATGTTCACCACAATGTTTCTGTCGCGATTAAACACAAAAGACAGCGAAGAGGCAATACTGAAACCAATACAAAAGGCTATTTGTCCTGTTCGATTTACGAAAAATGCGATTGAAGAAATTATAAAATGTTCCGGGGGATATCCTTATTTTATCCAGTTTATCTGTAAAGAGGCATTTGACATATATCTGCAGCAAATGAAAATATCAGAAAATCCCTTTATCGATTATAGAAAAGCGATTGAGGATATTACACGAAAACTGGATATTGATTTTTTTGCAGGGCGGTGGGCGAGAGTGACAGATCGTCAACGCGAGCTCTTGCAGGTTATTGCATCCCTGCCGGACTCCGATGAAGAATTTTCTTTTCAGGAAGTCGTCGAATCAGCAAAATCATTACCCAAACCATTTAGTGCAAGCCATATAAACCAAATGTTGTCTACCTTAACCAACTCGGGATTAGTCTATAAAAACCGACATGGGCGTTATTCTTTTGCGGTTCCATTATTAAGTCAATATATACGCCGACAACAGAAAGAAACAATAAGAAAAAAAGGGCAACTTGAATTGTTTCCTAAACAATGAAAAATAAAGACGACAATTTAACTCCGGCGATGCGGCAGTTTCGCCAATTTAAAGAAAAATATCCCGATGCGATTTTGTTTTTTCGCATGGGCGATTTTTACGAAACCTTTTATGAAGACGCGGCGATCTGCTCGCGAGTGCTCGGGCTGGTTTTGACCAGTCGGGGTAAAAGTAGCGGCAGCCCCATCCCGCTGGCGGGCCTGCCCTATCACGCCGTGGACAGCTACCTGAAAAAGATGCTTCAGGCGGGTTACAAAGTCGCCGTCTGTGAGCAGGTGGAAGACCCCAAAAAGGCCAAAGGACTGGTCAAGCGCGATGTCATCCGCGTCGTTACCCCCGGCACCTTGACCGACGAGATTCTCCTCAACGAGCGGGAGGATAATTTCCTCTGCGCTGTGCACTTGGGCCGCAGCAGCGTGTCGCTGTCGTGGGTGGATCTGTCCACAGGTCATTTTTTTGTGCAGTCTGTCCCGGAATCCAAAGCCGTCGATGAAATCGCCCGTCTGGTGCCTCGAGAGGTACTGCTGGCCGAGCGGCGCGGGGAACTGTTCGGCACAGAAACCAAAAAACTGGCCGCCCAGATTCAGCAGCTGAGCGGGGCGGTAGTCACCGAGCGGCCCGGCTGGTATTTTGACCCCTATACGGCTCGACAAAAACTGCTCAAACATTTTGACGTCTCAACAATGGAGGGCTTTGGCATTTCCGATAGCGATGAAACGCTTTGCGCCGCCGGCGCAATCCTTGAATACCTTGAAGAAACTCAGAAAACCGCGCTTGGTCACATCTCCCGAATTCGCGGGATTCAACCCGGCGAATTTCTTCGCATCGATCCGACTTCGCTGCGTTCGCTGGAAATCCTTCGAACTCTGCGAGATCAGAGCCCGTGCGGTTCTCTGCTGGAAACTATCGACCGGACGCTGACCGGCATGGGAAGCCGGCTGATGCGATCTCTGCTGTGCATGCCGCTGTGCGACAGCAGCCGGATTCGCCGCCGGCAGGATGCAATCGCCGAACTGCTCGAGCAGGAGGGCTTCTGCAGCGATCTTCGCGACCTGCTCAAACACATCGCCGATCTGGAGCGCATCGCAGCGCGGATCAGCACCGGCCGGGCTACTCCGCGCGATCTGGTCGCCGCGGCCCTGACGCTCCGCAAGATTCCCCCAATGCGCCGCCGGCTCTGCCAATGCGAGGGCGAATTGCTGGCCGAACTGGCCGCCCAGTGCGACAGTATGGACGATCTGGCCGACCTGCTCGAAAAGGCCATCCAACCCGACCCGCCCGCGCATCTGCGCGACGGCGGCGTCATCTGCGCCGGTTTTGACTCGCAGCTGGACAAACTCCGCTCGCTGTCCAAAGACGGCCGCAGCTTTCTGGCCGATTACCAGCAGAAGGAAATCCAGCGCACCGGCATTGCCAATCTGAAAATCGGCTTCAACAAAGTCTTTGGCTATTATATCGAGGTCGGCCATTCGATGTCCGACAAAGTCCCCTCCGATTATATCCGCAAGCAGACCGTAAAGAACGCCGAACGGTACATCACCGAGCCGCTCAAGGAATATGAAGAGCAGGTACTGACCGCCTCCGAAAAGGCCCTGGCTCGCGAGCAGGAACTCTTTGAGCAGATCCGCGCCGAGGCCGCCCGGTATATCGGCCGACTTCAGGCCCTGGCCGAGGCCATCGCCCAAATCGATACGCTGGCCTCCTTTGCCTACTTGGCCCGGCAAAATCATTACATTCGCCCTCAAATTACCGACGGCGGCGAGCTGGTTATCATTGAGGGAAAACATCCGGTATTGGCTGAACTGATGGGCGCCGAATTTGTGCCCAACGACGTGGAACTGGGAACCGAAGGCAGCGACCTTGCGATCCTGACCGGCCCGAATATGGCAGGCAAGAGCACCTATATCCGTCAGGCCGCCCTGCTGGTTTTGCTGGCCCAGACCGGCTCGTTCATCCCCGCCAAAGAGGCCCGTATCGGACTGGTGGATCGCATATTCACCCGCGTAGGCGCCTCCGATGAGCTGACTCGCGGCCAAAGCACCTTCATGGTTGAAATGACCGAGACGGCCAATATCCTCAACAACGCCACCGAAAAATCGCTGGTCATCCTCGACGAGGTCGGCCGCGGCACCAGCACCTACGACGGGCTGTCCCTGGCTTGGGCTATCACCGAACACCTGGCCAATACAGTCAAATGCCGAACGCTTTTTGCCACGCACTATCACGAATTGACTGAACTGGGGCAATTGCTGGCCAATGTCAAAAACCTCAATGTGGCCGTACGCGAATGGAGCGGGCAGGTTGTCTTTCTCCACAAGATTATCCCCGGCGGAACCGACAAAAGTTACGGTATTCACGTGGCCAAACTGGCGGGCATCCCCAAAACCATCCTGACCCGCGCACAGGAGATTCTCAAAGACCTTGAAAGCACATTCGCCAAAGAGGCCGGCGGCGAAAAACTGGCCCGTCACAAGACCGCCGAGGAAGAACAGATGCTGTTTGTCGAAAAACACAAAACAGTCCTCGATAAACTCAAGGATCTGGATGTCAACAACCTGACCCCCATTGAGGCCATTAACCTGCTCAACCAAATCAAAAAAGAAATGCAATAGCCCTTCTTCCGCTTGTACGCTCTTTAATTGCCATTGTCCAGCCGGCAGACGGACTCTTGGCCGACAAGGGCTCCGGATGAGATTTTCTGCCTGTCATTCTGTATCATCTCGGCCTTGGGAAGGGTAAACGACGGCTTTTGCAGGTGGATCGTTGCGCCAAAGCGAAGCATCGTTTCATTGCCCAGCGGATTGATCCTCGGCGGACGAATCAGCAGATTCGCGATCATCCCTTTGACCGTCGGCCACAGGCCCTCTTCTTCTGCGCTTCGGCCGAGTGTCGCCACTCGCACCCCCATTGTGGGCTGCCCCTCTGTCCGCTTAAAGGTCAGCCGATTGACCCGAACCACCATCTGGTTGGATCGGTTTTCATATCTGTATTTTCCCTCCACAGGCCGCACATCATAAAGACCGATGGTGACCGGGCTTTTACGGCCTCTGCCGTTAAACCACACATCCACCTGCGTTACGGTTTCCGCAGAACCGCCGGTTATTCCCGAAATCTCCATTCGAACATAACCCTGCCCTTCAAAATGAATATAATCCAGCATATGAGCCAGCGTCTGGCCGGCTTTGATCTCCTCTTTATAAAACGCGATCATATCCTCCGGATCAAAAATATCCCGATGATAACCGTCCCCTGCGATTTCAAATTCGCACGTTGTAAAAAAAGATGTTTGCGTTTTTTGCCTTGTGCAGGCGATCATCCGCACGCGCTGTCCGCAGCCGGCGCCGGCCTGTCTTTCTACCGCCGTCATCGCAACCAGCGGAATAAAATACAAAAAGGATGAAATCGGAGTTTCCTGGATTGTTTCCGAGCCGTAGTTGAAATAAACGACCGGCCCTTTGTCTTCCATAGAAATCGCATTGGCATCTTCCGTCGTTTGTCGGCCCGCATCAGCCGGCCAGGGCACGCTGAAAATCAGCAAACTCAAAAGAAGGGATGCGGACACAAATCTGGTTTCTCTGTCATTTTTGCGCATTTGTTTTTCCTGCATCAAAGGCAAGGTTCCGATAGGCCTATTCTTCCGTTTGTCCCAATTGCCGCCGCTGCTGGACCAGCCGCCGACGGACCTGGCTTAAAAAGGCATGATAGCGATCCCCCTTAAAATCCGGAAAGGTAAACTCAAAACTCCGCCAGTCCGCCTGGTGAAACATCAGCGTCACCTCCGCATAGAGATTTTGCCCGATGTAAATTCGATGAGAAAAATTCTTTGTCGAGGCCAGCACCAGTTTGGCCGGCTCCAGATAGCCCGGATCCAGATTGATCGGCCGAGGCCACGGACTCGACAGTTCCTTTGCCAGTGTTTTCTCCAGATCGTTGGTCTGGTGTTTGATCTGTGCAAGCAGGCCGGGGTCAATCAGTCGCTCAAACGCCAGAAAATTCCGCAAAATAGATTGGCCCATTTGATCGTTATAATACTCAGTCTGGGTAAACGGCCAGATCTCGCTGACAAAATCTGTCGGCCCGTACAATTCCCGCAGATGATTCTGGGCCGCATCCAGAGAACGACGGTCCGATGCCAGAATTCCGCAGATCAACTTTACCGGCTTGGGCAGTTCAATTTCCCACATGGCCCTTATGATAGCCGAAGGCAAAGGGCAGGAAAAGTAAAATCAGAGGATCGCTGCGCCTTTCAAGGCAGAACCGCTGCCGGCAGGACAAACCGGCAGCGCCGGTAATTTCGCAAATCAAACAGAATCCTTATTTAACGATTTAACGGCAGCCCAATCCCTGATCGTCCCTTAATGATCTCAATAATTCTTTGGATACCGCCGCCACCGTCTGAACGATGCTGCAATTATATGTCACTTCGTGGAATTGGGGTCATTCTCTCGAGTTTCAGCCCTGAATATCTTATATTGATCCACCAGTTTTTTACATATTTCTTCCTCATTTCCTCTATATTCAATGCCGCCCATGCCACGCCTAAGTATTTCGACAAGATCGCGTTTCTGAATGTGAAACTTATACCCTCGTGCCTTATCAATGCATTCCTGACGCATGTTTTTATCGTTGACGGCGGCTTCAATGCTCATCTGGGTATCCGGCAGATAATCTTCGACCTTCATAACCATTACAATATGCAAATCTTTCACTTCGACCACCACGGCTTTGCCTTTCAGTAAACTCCAGGGGGTTAAAGCGTCGAGCCCTTGCTTTTTGAACATGCTGGTCATTACCCTATCTGTGGGTTGATGTCCAATTCCGGCATGATACCCTTTCCTGCCGGAATAATCGTTAGCAATAGTTTCAAACGATTCTCCTTCATTGATCCTTTTTTTGATCTTGCCCAGTTCTTTTCGTATCGAGCTGTTCTCTGCATAGTCGCTCGCAAGCACAGCAATACCTTGATATTGAATCCGTTCCGGTTCTCCCATCGGAGCGTGAAACGTTTTTCTGTATTTTATCCATTTTTGAATATCTTCTTCGGTTACCGTATTCACGTCCGGATTGAAATGCTCAACAACCTTGCGTGCTAATAAGTAGTCATACCATACTTTGTAAGATCTCTTCCTGGCATTCTCAAAATCTTCAAACACAGTTTTTCTATCCTGGATATCTTCCGTCAGCGTCCGGCCGCGTTTATTGGCCGCTTCTGTAAGCAGACCCATTACTTCCTGTTCCGTGATTTTAATGTTATTTTTGGCGGCATATTGCTCAAATAGGATAATTGGCAGCATCTTTTTTATTGTCCCTTGATAAACATGAAGTTTAGACGTAGACTCGTTGCGAGGATTGTCTTGCTCATACTCAATGGCCACATTCTCCAGAACCTCAATATTTGTAACAGGCCGACCGCCTATATCCGCGATAATTTCCTCTTCTACGGCATAGCCGTGTTGCAAAAACAAACAGGAGACAATCAACGTTAATATGAATGTGGTTGAACTTTTCATCGTTGGTTCCTTCCAGTTTTTTAAGGATTCAGTTTATTTATCCTCGTTTGCAAATCTTCTTTCAAAACAGGATCATGCACCATTTCTGTATGTGGGTCAATAAGAAATAGTTCCGGCGTTACAGTGTTCTCTTTTAGAATCATTCCTCTGGGCGGATGATTATTCTGCATAGAAAGTTGCTTATAGATATGGCCGTTATAGGCACGAGAAAAATAGACATCCGACAATCCACTACGGAAGTCATCAATTCGATATTCCTTAATGATCTTAAATTTTTTGTCGAAAGGTTTTTCGGCAATGAAAAGATTGGTTGTAGGTCCTGCACATAACCCAACAGTTCCCTTTTTCCATTCTTCGAGTGTTTCAGCGTCTGGCGGCGGAGCCGTATACGTAAATTCGATTTGGATGCTGTTTATAGCTTTTTCATACGCTGTGCACAGATCAATCAATCTTTCCTTGCTGAAATCGACGGTTTGTCCGTAACCCAATCCTAACATTGCCAAAAGACAGATCAAAATAATTTGTAATTTGTTCATAGAAGCTATCCCAAAACCTTAATTATCAGGTTAGTAAGAGCCGATATATGAGTTATGGACCTTACAAACGAACAAT
>JAKJEN010000140.1 GCA_022705405.1 Planctomycetota bacterium
CTCGCCGGCCACTGCGCTGTTTGACAAAAGCCGCTGTCTGTACGGTCTTGAGCAGGCCCGCCATGCGATTGTGGAAAGCGGCACAGCGGTGGTTGTAGAGGGTTATACGGATGTGATTATGGCCCACCAGTTTGGCGTGCGTAATGTGGTGGCCTCGCTGGGGACCAGTTTTACAACCGGTCATGCCCATCTGCTTCGTCGTTTTGCGCGGCGGATTATTCTGCTGTTTGACAGCGACAGGTCGGGGCAGGCGGCCGCTGAGCGGGCATTGGAAGTTTGTCTGGCCGAAAAAATCGACATTCGGATGGCGTTTATACCGGGAGAAAAAGATCCCTGTGATTTTCTGCTTCAGATGGGCGCTGAGCCGTTTCGGAAGGTCCTGGAGGAGGCCCGGGATGTGATGGAATATACCTGGAATCGCCTGGTCGATCAGATGGAACAGGGCGATACGATGGCTGATCGAACGGAGGCGATGGCGCAGTTTCTTAAAAATGTGGCCAGCGGATTGCTTTCAGGAAAAGTTGACAGTTTATCCAGAACCCTGCTTTTGACGCGTCTGAGCAGTCTTCTGGGGCTTTCGGCGGGCCGGGTGGAGGCCGAATTAAAGAAATTTATGAAAAAAACAAATAGTTCCGCCTTTCCAGAGGAAACCAAAGGCACAGGCGGTCATTATATTATAGAGGCCCAGCGGGAGATTCTGGAGGTTCTTTTGAATGAACCGGGGCTGCTGGCTGAGCAGAATGGGAAAATCCGAATCGAATTGTTTACGGATCCGATCTTTCGGGAGATTGCCCGGATCCTTCTGGATTTTTTGGAGGAGGGGATCGAGCCGACGCTGGCGCAATTGTGCGCGCGAACGGAATCTCCGCAAACGGCAGGCCGGATTGTGGATCTGCAGCAAAGCGGCGCACAGCGCGGCAACTATCGGGACCGCCTGCGTCAGGCGGCGGAGGTTCTTTGGGCCGATGTTCGAAGTCGGAAAAAAGAAGCGGCCAAGGCCCGTTTGAAAGAAAAAGACGGCGAATCGCTGCGGACGATCAGCGAGATTCTGCGAAGTCAAAAAGGAGACCGTCGATCCGGAGTCTATAAGCCCTGATCGGACTTTCTTGTCTGGCGGGCAGGTACGAGCGTTAAAAAATTCATAAAAGGAATCCAATGGCGTCAAAAAAACCAAGAAAAGAAGAGTTTCAGCCGGAAGACGAATTCGATCCGGAAGAAATAACCGATGAGGCGGAAGATCTCGAAGAGGCGGATGATTTAGATCAAGAGGTCGCAGACGATATTCCGGATGAGGATTTGGAAGAAGAGCCGCCGCTGAAGGAAGTAAATCGTCCCTCAGCGGGCTCGTCGATACCCCAGGGAGATGGAAGCGAATCGCAGCAGCCGGACCGGATCCGCCTGATTGAAAACACGATCCAGGCCATTATACAAAAGGGCAAGGAAAAGGGATACCTGACCTATGAAGAGATCAACGATGATCTTCCCGATGAGATCATCAGCCCGGCTCGACTGGATAATCTGCTGATGACGCTGGACGAAAACGGGGTGCAGCTGATGGATGAGGCCGATACCCAGTCCGGAAAAAAAGAGGAAGAGGAATCCGATGAGGAATTTGTCAAGGAAGTCGAGGCGGAAGAGGACTTGATCCTTGAGGATCAACTGGAAGAAACGGAAGGTCGGCGGATTGACGATCCGATTCGGATGTATCTGACGCAGATGGGAGAAATTCCGCTTTTGTCTCGGGACGAGGAGATCAGTCTGGCCCGGAAAATCGAGTTTACCCGGTTGGCGTTTCGCCGGAAGGTGCATGAATGCGATTACTGCGCCCGCAGCGCGATGGAAATCCTCCAGCAGGTCAACGAAGGGACTCTGCCGTTTGATCGGACGATGAAGATGAGCAGCGGGGAAACCGAGATGCGGGCGTTTATTAAAAATCGCCTGCCGCAGAATCTGGCCACGACAGCCAAACTGTTGGACCGCAATCAGGACTTTTTCGTTCGCTCTTTGGCCTGTAAAACGATTGATCAGGCCAAAGGATACATCCGCCAGATGCATCGCAACCGGCGAAAGGTGGCGACGCTTTTAGAGGAGCTTTCGCTCCGGACCAGCCGTATTCTGCCGATGATGAAAAAACTGGAAGGCATTCATTACAAAATGCTTCAATTGCAGGCGACCATTACGGCCGGGCCCAATCGCGATTACGGGCCGGAGGATATTGAGTCGATGAAGCAGGAACTGACGGGCCTGCAGGAACTGGTGCTGGAGACCCCGCGCCAGTTATCCAAGCGGCTTCGGGCGATGCGGGCGGTGTTTGCTCAGTATGAGGACGCCAAGCGGCGGCTGGCTGGCGGAAACCTGCGGCTGGTGGTCTCGATCGCCAAAAAATACCGCAATCGGGGTTTGAGTTTTCTGGACATCATTCAGGAAGGCAATACGGGTCTGATGCGGGCGGTGGATAAATATGAATACCGCCGCGGCTACAAGTTCAGCACGTATGCGACCTGGTGGATTCGACAGGCAATCACGCGGGCTATCGCCGATCATGCCCGAACGATCCGGATTCCTGTACATATGATCGAGACGATGAGCAAACTGCGGGCGGTCAGCAAAAATCTGCTGCAGAAACTGGGGCGCGAGGCGACAATCGAGGAAATCGCCGCGGAAGCGGAAATGTCCATTGTCGAGGCCCGCCGAGTGCTGAAGATCAGCAAGCATCCATTCAGTCTGGATCGTCCGATCGGCGAGAGCGAGGACAGTTATTTCGGGGATTTTATCGAAGATGAAAGCGTGGAATCGCCCGTTCAGTCGGCGGCTCAGGAGATGCTCAAAGACCGCATCGACGAGGTGCTCAAAACCCTGACCTATCGAGAACGGGAGATCATCAAGCTGCGGTATGGGATCGGCGACGGTTATACCTACACGCTGGAGGAGGTTGGGCGAATCTTTAAGGTCACGCGGGAACGGGTTCGTCAGGTGGAGGCCAAGGCCATCCGCAAATTGCAGCATCCGGTCCGCTCGCGGCGATTGGAGGGATTTCTGGACAGCAAGACGGCCGCTCAGGCGGCAGCGTCTTCCTCGACTGCTTCTGTCTTGCCGGATAGTTGAGAATCCCTTTGGAAAGAAGAAAAACAGCCATATAACAGCCGCCCCTTCGGAATCCAAGACTCCGAAGGGGTTTTTTCTCGATCTATTTTAAGGAATGGGGTATAGTGTGACCTTTTGATTTCCGATGGACACAAAGGCAATCGCAGTGAAAAGCGATCATACGATGATGCGAAAACGGGTTGGCATTTTATTTCTGGTTTTGCTGGCAGGCATTCAGTCCCGGACCGCCCAGGCCGGTTGCGACTGCCTGCCTCAATCGGCAGCGGCCCTGACCCTAAGTCAGGCGGAACAACGGCTTCTGATCGAACCTGTATTAAAAGGCGATTTTACAGCCGCGGAGGCGCTGCTGGGCCGCGTATCAGATCCGAACAGCCCCTTTGTCGGTCGTCTGCGGGCTATTCTGGATGAGTACCGTTTGGCCTATACGGCCTGGCAGCAGCAAACAAAGCGATATTTGCAGGAGATTCTGAGCAAAATCAAGGCGCATCCGGCAGCGGCTGATCAGACGCCGTCGGATCGGCCGGATGAAATTCTCTCGCTGATCTGGCAGGTGCGGCAACTGGCAGGTCCGAAAGACCCCAATTTGGCGGAGATTGCGCCGCTGGCAGCTGGGCTGATCGAACAGATTCAGCAGAAGATCCGCACCTGGGAAGCCCGCGGAGAGTTTGCAAAGGCCTGGCGGAATGGATTGCGGATTTTGCTGGCAGCGGACCCCAATAACACAACGCTGCGAGAGCGACGGGGCGCATTGCTGGAAAAAGTCTCGATTGAAAGGTCTCTGACGCCGGCGATATGCCCCGGTCAGCCGGATCCGTATGCCAATGTAAAATCAGAATCGCTTTTTGCGGCTTTGGAGTTTCTGGGAAAAAATTATGCGGCGCCTGTGCCGTTTGCTTCTTTGGACCGGAAAGCAATCGATTATTGCACGCGATTGGGCGAGGCGCTGATCTGCGGTCGAAAAGACTTTTTGTATAAACCAGACCCGAATGGACTGGGGTCATGGAATGACCGGATCCATCAGATAAGCCAGGAGCCGGCGGTTCCTGAGGGGAGTGAGTTCACTTCCTCCCTGTTTATCCAGCGGCTGAAAAAGATTTTGGATTTAAACCGCAGCACTCTTCGGCTGCCGGAAGGGTTTTTGGTATACGGCCTTTCAGAGGCAATTTTGTGGGAACTGGATCCGTACACAGAAATTGTCTGGCCGAGCCAATTGGATGAATTTGACAAACTAATGACCGGCAAGTTTGCGGGCGTTGGAATCCGCATTATGCTGGAAGGAAAGAAGCTGAAGATACTGGAAGTGGTGGCCGGCTCTCCGGCGCAGGAAAGCGGACGGCTGAGGGTCGACGACTGGATCACGGAAATCGACGGCCTCTCAACACAGTCGCTTTCGCTGGATTGCGCGACGCGGCAGATTTCCGGTCCGGAAGGGACGGCCGTAGCGCTGACGATTCAGCGCGACGGGCAGGAAGAAACGGTTTCGATCATTCGGCGGAAAATTGTGCTGCCTTCGCTGCACGGGACAACGCCAAAGGTATCGGCGGCGAAAGGGTCGGAAGTCAATCTTTCAGCGTATCGAATTGATCGGGATGAGCGGATCGGATATATCTGGATCAGCAATTTCCGACAAGACACTCCGCAGACGCTTGGCGAGATTCTTTCTCGTCTGGAAAGACGGGGCCTGCGCGGGCTGTTGCTGGATCTGCGGTCCAACAGCGGGGGGATTCTGGAGTCGGCAGCCGGGACGGCGGATTTATTTTTGGCTGAGGGGGTACTCGTCAAAAGTCAGACTCGTCAGGGTCAGATACTGGAGTATGTCGCGCGGGACGATCAGGCGCTCAAAGGGATTCCGATTGTGGTTTTGATCGATGGAACCACGGCCAGCGGGGCTGAGATTCTGGCTGGCGCCCTGAGCGAACCAGGCCGACCGAGGGCCACGCTGGTTGGAACGCGGACATACGGCAAGGGTAGCGTTCAGGAGGTAGAGCCGTTGGCCTCGGACGGAAGCCGCATCAAATATACATGCGGGTTTTATACCCTTTCCGGTAATCGGGTCGTTCCGAATCGGTACCAATTGAATCGACAGGATCGGAAAGACTGGGGGCTTGCTCCCGACATTGAGGTTCCTCTGAATGAACCTCAACTTAGCGAACTGGTCAAAGTTCAGCGGCAACTACGACAGCTGTCTGAAGAGGCGGCTCGATCGGAAGAGGAAGATCTGCCTGAAGAAAAACTGGCTTTGCTTGAATCGCTGGTCCGGTGCGATCCGCAGATGACGACGGGGCTGACGATTTTAAAGAGCCAGATGCTGGCCGCCGCCATCTCATCGCCTTTATCGGCCGTTTCAGACAATTAGTGTGTTGGCCGATTTCTTCGGTTCAGCCGTCAGAAACGGTCGGAACAAACCTGCCCTGATTTCGTATAAAAAAATAAAAGACTGAAATAAAGGAGTTCTATGCTCCAGACTATAACGACGTTGGTCAATGAATTTTGGAACACTCTGGCGGAGATGTCTCCGTATCTGCTGTTTGGTTTTTTTATGGCTGGATTGCTGAGCGTGTGGATATCGGCGGCGCAGGTTCAGCGTCATCTGGGTGGGCAAGGGGCTTGGCCCGTGATCAAGGCGTCACTGTTAGGAGTTCCGCTTCCGCTGTGTTCCTGCGGTGTAATTCCCGTTACGATGTCGCTACATAAGCAGGGAGCGGGTCGCGGGGCGACAATTGCCTTTTTGCTCTCCACTCCTCAAATCGGAATCGATAGCGCGTTTGTGACGTATTCGCTTTTGGGTCCGTTTTTTGCGATTGTTCGGCCAATCGCTGCGTTTGCGACCGGACTTGTAGGCGGCGGGTTGGTTAATTTGTTTGATAACAAAAATGAAAACGAATTGAAACAAGGAGAACAGGGCGAAAAAAATTTAAGTGCAAAGCAAAACACAGATTCCAAATGGAAACGGATGTTTCGACATGGATTTGTGACCCTGCCGACAGATATCGGTCGGGCGATGCTGGGAGGGCTGGCGATTGCGGCGCTGATTTCGGCGTGGATGCCGGATGATTTTTTTGCAGGGTATCTGGCAGCCGGAAATGGGCTGGCGGCCATGTTTGTTATGATGCTGATTGGGATACCGATGTATGTCTGCTCGACCGCGTCGGTTCCGGTTGCGGCGGCTTTGATCGCCAAGGGGCTTTCGCCCGGGGCGGCTCTTGTTTTTTTGATGACCGGCCCGGCGACGAATGCGGCGGCCCTGACTACCCTGTGGGGGGTACTCGGCAAACGGACAGCGATTTTGTATCTGCTGGCGGTAGCGGGCTGTTCATTAGCCGCGGGAATTTTGGTGGATTCATTCTTAAAGGGAAAAAATGTCTCGGAAATGGTACATGCTCACGGCTGGATGCTTCCGGGATGGGCTGAAAATCTAAGCGCTGTCGTGCTGTTGCTTGTGCTGGGGGCAGGAATCTACCGCAAGACCTTTTTGAAGGCGTCGTAAGTTTTGATCGCGGGTTATTGTTCCAGAACGCTTTTGCGGCGGAGGATGTGGTGATAATGCTGCGCGAAGCGGTGGGCCTCGTCGCGGATGTACTGGAGGAGTTTGCGTACGGGGGAGTTAGCCGGCAGTTTGAGG
>JAKJEN010000141.1:0-4038 GCA_022705405.1 Planctomycetota bacterium
TTGCCTTCCACCTGGATGGTCAGGGTCGCCTCGTCATAAGCGCCAAATGAGTCGGTCACACGAACTATAAAGACGTTTTGGCCGACATCTCCGCTGCCCGGCGTACCGGAAAGGGTTCCGTCTGCCGATACATGAAGCCAGGACGGACCGGATATCTTGCTGAAAGTCAGCAGATCTCCAATATCGATATCTTCGGCATCGAATGCCAGGGCGCCGCTATAGGGCTGGTCCTGAACCGCATTGTCCTTAGAAAATGGATCAGTCACCCAGTTCGGCGGATCATTGACATTTATTACTGTGATTCGAAGCGTCGTGTTATCGACGGCGCCGCTGGGATCCTTTGCCCATACCACAAATATATTAGGCCCAACATCGTCATTAGCGGGTGTGCCGGATAATGTCCCGTCTGCCGCTACTGATAACCAGGACGGACCGGTTATTTTACTGAAGGTTAATGGATCTCCGTCCGAATCGCTGATATAGTCCAGCAGGGACTGGCCGGTGTATGCCGCATCTTCCAGAGCATCCGGCAGATCGAGAGGATCGCAGAAAAATTCCGGCGCCCGATTGCTGCTTTGTCCCCATAAGCGCCAAATTTCGCTTCCCGAGAGAGCATAATTATAAATCCGAAAATCATCAATACATCCCTTGAAAAGCGGGTCAGCGTTCCACATGCTCTTTCCGATATAACAATACACCTGCCCGAAGAGCGGATCGACCTTGTCGATTACCTTTGTATCTACGGGAGCGCCGTTCACATACAAAGCGGCGACATCGCCGTTGAGGGTTACTGCCGTATGCGTCCATTGATTGATCGGCATGACAGGTCCATTGAGATCGCCGGTGCCCTCGGCTCCTCTGGAGGTAGTTATCGAAAACCGCATATTGACGCCGTTGGAGGGCGTTAGAAACATAGATTTTTCGATCTCCGTGCCGAAATCGAATATGCGCTGCCAGTTGCCCCCGCCGTTCCAATACACCCAGGCAGCTACGGTAATATCTTGATAGTTGCCGACTCCGGCAGGAAGCTGAACATAATCATCCACTCCGTCCAATTTGATTGCCTGTCCGATTTTACCGGTTGTAAAAGTCGCCGCTCCGGTGGATCCGCCTTTGAGGACGCCGTCTCGGCTTCCTTGCGAATCAGCCGCATTTCCATCAAACGGATAACCGGTCATTAACCGCTGGGCGACCTCCAGCGGATCACTGTCTTTTTCCCCATCGGGATTCAACGAGGCAACGATATAATAATAAGCTGTGCCGTTGACGACATTCGAGTCGGTAAATGTCGTATCCATAGGCCCGACTGAGCCGATACTCGCATAAGGCCCGCCTAAGCTGAAAGCTCGTTTGATTGTATATCCCTCTGCATAAGCCGAACCCCACCAGTTCAGTACGACCTGATTCTTGCTCCAGTGGGCCTGCAAGCCGCTGGGGGGCCGCCCGGAAGCAATCGGATCGAGCGAAAATGTCAGAGTGCCGTGGCCGAACCAGTCCACCTCGGAGGGATGGTAGCCGGTATTTGGCCAGCGTTCCGGCCTTACCATTTCTGCGGCGGCTTTGGTATAGGGGGCGGCCATTCCCTTTATGTTCACATAATGATTGTAAGCCATTTCATGGAAAACCCCCAGTGCGCCGCGGCCCGATTCGGAAAGCGTTTCCGTGTATGCCAGATCGCAATTGCGATGATAAACCCACGGCACATCCTGCCACAGGTTCCACTTGGTTATATGCTCCAAGGCGCGCAGCAGGAGATTGTCGTTGTAAGCCCACAAATCGTCTCCCTGATTCCAGGCCGTTTGGCACAGCAGCGCCATCTGGTACCATCCGATCAGATTATGCCCCTGATCGCGCCCGATCTCTTCGCTCTGCGCCAATCCGTTCGGGTGGATATACCAAGCGGCCCGTTCGATGCGCCCGTTTCCTGGGCCGTATTTAAAGAAATCAATCGCCTGCTCATATACAGCTCGGTTATCACAGAGCACGCCGATCGCTGCCATGGAAGCCATATTAGCCGTATCCCAGTTCAGCCGATAGTGCGTATTGCCGCCATTGCGCCAAAAGGTGTCATGATGTCTCCAGAGGAAGTCAAAGTTTTCCGGATAAAACACCCGCATCATCATCTCTTGGTAGGCCTGCTTGTCCGCCGGCGCCCATCCCGTATAGGCGCTCAACAGATCCCCGCCGACAGCAAACAAATACCCGCAGATGCCCGCCGCCAGAGACCGATTGGTATCCCCCTGAAGGCCGAGCAGATCCGACCAGATATTGGCAATATGCACAGCGCGGTCCGCATACGCCGTATCGCCTGTCAGATGCCACCTTAGGGCCTGTGTATAGATTAACTGTGCATCCTGCTGGCTTCGGGTATAATTATTCCCCGTACCGCCGCGAACAATATAGTCCACATCATACGCAGGCCATCCCAGATTGTTATAGGGACTGCTCAAGAGCATATTCCATCCTGAAAGCCACGGTTCTTGCTGAGCGGCTATCTTGGCCGCTATCCGATCCAGATCCGCCTGTGTATGCAGTGTGCCGGGATGAACAAATCCCACAGGGGGTTCAGTCAGCGCCGTCATATCCGCCATAAAAACATGATCGCCCGCAAGCGGAGTCAGGGTATTTCCGGAATGATGATAGGCCGTGCCGCCCGGATAGGGATCGCCGTCGGCCCCCAACCATTCAAAGAAATTGGATCCGCCGTTGCCGATCTGAAATTCCACTCCATAGGTCGTATTCGGTTTCAAATACGTCGTAAAGGGCAGATGAAAGGTAATATAGGTACCCGGGCCGTTAGCGCTGTGGCCGCTGCCGGGGTTGCCGACCTCTCCGGCCATGAAGTTTTGCATCGTCTGTACGATGCGTTGGGAGCCGTTGATCCGGCAAAGCGTCAGAATAATCGGGCCGTTTTGCGCGTGGAGATTCCAGTTTACATCGTTGGGCGCAGCGGCAATATTGTTGGTATAGCCGGCTGCCTGCACCGTAATCGAATGAAGCTGATATCCGTTAATCGCACTTCCGGTAGTAAAACTCTGACCCTGCACCGGCTGGTTATTGGCCACATACGTGTACGCGTCATTGGCTGTTCCGTTGTTGGCTCCTCCGTTGGCGTTCACGCCGGAACCGCCGATATTGGCAGCGTCAAAAGCAGCTCCCGTCCAATTGGCAACGCTATCGCTGTTCCCTGTCGGCCGACTTGAGGAATAGGTCATTGAGGAATTAAACCAGATTGGATGGGCCTTTACACAGGCGATATCCATGAACAGGACAAAAGCAAAAGCGCCCCCCAAAAAACCTCTGGCAATCATAAAAAACCCCGAATATATTAAATATAGAGAAATACCTTTAGTTTATTCAGTATATAAAATTCTCCCATAAATGTCAATTTTTTTGGTCTTCTCAATAGTCTCGGTCGATCCTTCTTGACATCGTTGTCTGCGGTCAATACACTCCGAAGAAAACAATGCATTTGAGGTTTGTGCATGAAAAAAGCGACACTATTTTTGATCGGTTTCAATTTGATATGCCGCCTGACTCTGTCGACTGCGGCGGAGATTAAACCGGCGCTGATTTGCTCTGACGAGGGTCCGGAATACGCTATCCTTGAATTTACCAGTCCGCACCTGGAAAAGCCCTTGCAGATTGGATTTGACGGAGGCATCTTTCTGCGCACCAAGAACCGGACATTTCATCTTCAGGGCAGCCCGCAAATCCATTCACAAACAAAAAATCATCAAGAGTTCCGCTGGCCTTTAGAGGAAGATCGCCGGAGCGGCGTCCCGATCATCCGGCCGCTGGCCCTGTTTTGGACCGATCAGAAAGGATGCCGCCAGGACTGGCAGACGTATCTATACGGCCCGGATATTTTGGTCAGCGCCATCTGGCAGAAAGACATCAACGAGCACACCCTGTATCTGCCGGCCGGAATCGATTGGATCAATGCCTGGGATAATCAGACTTTCTCCGGCGGCCGCTTGGCGACTCTTCAGGCGCCCCTGCATAAAATTCCCATCTTCATCCGGAAGGGCGCCGATG
>JAKJEN010000141.1:4086-6619 GCA_022705405.1 Planctomycetota bacterium
TCAAACTTCCGGATCTGGAAGAACTCTGGAAAGAATCCTTGGAGATCGCAGCGCAAAAATCGGATCTGGACCAGCTGCAAAAAAAGGAATTCGGCACGCAATAACCCTCAAACAGGAGGTTTTCTCTTGGCTCAGGAAGAACAGGTTTTGGTGGTTCCGCGAAGTATAGTCGAGAACGTCGGCCGCTTTCAGGGCATAATGCCCGATGCCGACCGTTATATATCGGTCCTCTTTGCCCCGGGCGCCGGCAGGTACATGCTGCGCAGTCAGGCCGAACAGGACCCCTCGTACAAGCAGATCATCCCCTATGTCATTATGCGTTCAGCCGGGAAATACCTGACTTATGTGCGGGGAAAACGGGCCGGCGAAACCCGGCTTGTGGAAAAACGCTCCATCGGCATCGGCGGCCATATCAATCCGGCCGACGACATGGGCCTTTTTGACCCCTACCAGACGTATCTGAATGCCGTTCATCGGGAGGTTGAGGAGGAGGTAAACGTTCAGGCCCGCTGCAGCGAGCGGATCATCGGCCTGATCAACGACGATTCCAACGAGGTCGGCAGCGTGCATCTGGGCATTGTGCACCTGTGGGATCTAGATAGCCCAAATGTCTCCCGCAGAGAGCAGATGATTACCCAGATGGCCTTTTTGGCTCCGCAGGAATTGCTGGCCGTTCGAGATCGGATGGAAACCTGGTCCCAGTTGTGCCTGGACCATCTGCTGTCGGCCCGACTCGATCAATAACTATTTTAAAATGCCGTGCGATCGTAATTTGACGGTATTTACCGATTGTTGACAAACCAGACTGAATAATCGTCCAGCAATTCATAGTTTTTAGACTTTTTGTCCGTCGCCTTGATCTCTGAAAGCCCCAGAATAAATTCTTTCTTGTCGGAAATACGGCGAACAGACGCTCCTATATCGTCTTCCTCGCACATCGCCCATTCCGACTCCGCATTTCGAATGATGCCCAGCAATTCAAATCGGTCTTGATGTGATGGGTTTGTTTCTTTGAGGCGCTGATACTCCTTTTTGCTTCCGGGGCCCAGCAGATAATATTCCTCCCACTGGAAATCCTCAATCCCGGTTACCTCGCAGGGAAGCGATAAGTTGGTCTTCAGATAGTTGTAAAATTTATCGATGCTGTCGTCAAATTCTATTTCTTCCGGATCGCCCACTATTTTCAGAATCCGCTCATCCTGAGCGTCAATTTCTTCATCGTCAAGGTTTTCTTCTTCGTCATAATAATCGTCCTCCTCCTCTTCTTCTTCTTCTTTATCGCAGCATTCAAATAAATAATCGCACAGATCATCCAGTTTTCTCTGTGCCTTTTCATTTTCTTCATGGTTGCTCAATTCAGACACCTGATCCAACAGATCGTCCATCTGCTCCGGGTCCAGATAGATTTCGTATTCGCTTCCTTTTTTCACCGCGATAGAAATCAGACGGAAAAGAGCCGGATCTGCAAAATACGGCTCATATTTCAGAAGCAGATTGCGTTGGGCACGGGTCAGAGATATGGTTTGTTTTTCTTCCATGATTTTATCTCGTTTCGACGGTCTTTTGGTTCGCCTGCATTATGCGTTTATGCAGCCGTTATCCTTTGTCTTCGACCTTTTTATATCACGAACTGAGTATTGTGTCAAGTTCCCGGGCCTGGCAGGCGGGTTTTGCACAGTAAACTCCCTCGATTTTGGCATTCTTTTGGATATCATCCTGCCGCGGAATATTTATTGCAGGCGGCTACGATCGGATAACAGATGGGATTCAAGCCACAGGTTCTTACTCAAAATGAGAAGGAAAGTTCATCCGTAAATTGCCGGTTCAGAAAAGAGACTTGGCCTCCTGCGGTGTAAAGCGGTTTCTTTAGGGCATTTTTGATAAACGCCTCTGCATATAATGCATTACATACAGATCGCAATGGCCGCTATCCGATAGGACGCAGACTTGCCATCCAGTGCTCTGACAGGATGGAAAAGTCCTTTATATCAACGCTTCCTGAATGATCTAAATCGACTCCGTCGCAATAATCATTATCTGGTCCACAGCTGTCCATCAGCCACCCGTCAAGATAGATGCAAAGATCTTCAAGGTTGACTGAATCGGGACAGGCAAAATCGCCGATTGTGCTGTATTCCCACCGTAGGCGAGGATAATCCGCTCCATCCGCACACATCCGCCAGTAATCATATATTCCATTTACCGTCTCGTCGGTGAAGTCCCAGCCGGCGTCGGTAAAGGTGGAAAGGGTTTGCATTTCCATGGTCGATTTACCCGTTACTCTTGCAGATTGGTCCTCGTCAAATCCAACTCCAGCTGATAGGCCGCTGGTGTCCACGTCCCAAAAGCAAGAGGTCAGGGTTCCCTCCTCACCATTATATCCTGCCACCCCCCCAACAAAATCTGTCCCTTCAACCGAACCAGTCGCATAGCAGAAGGTCAGGATCCCACTCCAGCTATTATTGATCTTTGAAAAGTTAAACGAAACAGGACTGAATGTCCGATAACAAGGACATGAGACCTTCAGGAACCC
>JAKJEN010000142.1 GCA_022705405.1 Planctomycetota bacterium
TTTTGTGCGCGATCGTCCGGAAGATAAGGGGTGGCCGTCTGTTCTTGATCTTGAGCATAAGGACCCTCAGACAAACTTGCCTGTCCACAGGATCGGGCTATGGGATGGGGTTCGGATGGTCGTTTCAGAAAAGTATTTTTGGCCGGTGGCATTGTGGTTCTTTTTGGATTGCGGGATCTTTTTTGGTTTTGGCGGTTTGTGGGCAGGACCTTATCTGATGGATGTCTATGGGATGAGCGGCCCACAGGCCGGGGCCATTCTAAGCATGCTGGCCTTGGGGATGATTTTTGGAAGTCCGGCTATTGGACTGCTGTCGGAAAAAGGACTTAAGAGCCGAAAGCAGGTTTTTATCCTCTGCAATGGTCTGCTGGTGGTTCTTTTTTGTGTTCTGGTCGGATGCCGCCTGCCAAGGGCTGGATTATTCGTCTGGTTTTTCTTATTTTCGATCAGCTGCTCGGCGATTGTCACGATTGCCTTTGCCACAACCAAGGAACTCTTTCCTGTCCAGATAGCAGGCACATCGGTCGGAATGCTGAACCTGTTTCCTTTTCTTGGGGGGGCGGTTTTCATGCCGACGCTTGGGCGTTTTCTGGATCTGTACAAAAAAACACAGCTCGAGGGCTATCTGCCGGAGGGCTACCACATTGTTTTATGGGTCCTGCTGGGGACATCCGTCGTATCGCAGGGGTGCACCTTTTGGATGAAAGAGACCTTTCCAAACAGCCAAAGATCTTAAAATTCCCGAATCAGCTCCAACATCTTGCGATCGAGTTTATGCCCCCTGAAGTTTTCGTATTTGACATCCTTACGCCGGCTGTTTAAAACCCCGAAATCGCCTCGCAGGTTCCAGAGTGCATGCCCCCAACCCGCTTCTTTCCACAACTCCAGCAAATCACGCATCCACGCCAGCGCCACATCATGCGGCGTGCGGTTATAACAGCCCCACTCTCCTACATGGACCGCCACCCCATGATCGATCAGCAGCTGCCAGGGAGCAATCAGCCGTTGACGCAGCAGATCCTTGTCCCAGATCGTTCCGTTGTCGGCCTTCATCGGCCAGCTCGGCAGAGCAGTCGTTTCAAAAGCATCCGGCATCATCCATCCAGCCTCATAATGACTGACGCTGATCGGATCATAACCCCGTGTGCTTTGAACCACGCCCAGGTCTGCAATGCCGAGGATGGGTTTGCGGCCGACATCCTTGCCGTCTGCCACGATCAGCCGGTCGGGATCTTCCTGTCGAATGGCCTCGACAAGCGCACGAACCACTTCAATATGGCGAGTCCCGTCGGCAGTCGAAGGCGGCTCGTTGATCAGGTCAAAACTCAGTTCTGAATTCGGGATGGTCTTATAACGGCGGGCAAACATCTTCCAGTGAAATATCGCTCCGTCCAGGGCCTTTTGCATATTTTCAGGCGTATCGTCAAAAAGATCCACTGGTTCCTGTTCGCGGTCGTTGATGCAATAGCCGGGAATCCGGTGCAGGTTCAAATTGACGTGAATTCCGTATTGCCGCCCGAAGTCGATAACCTGATCGATATCCTCCAGAACCTCTTGTCGAATGGAAAACCAGTCATTTTTAGGGGCCCAGTTCCAGTAGGACATTGGAATACGGGCAAAATTAAAACCCCAATCCGCCATAATCTGGAAATCTTCTTCACGAAATTTTTGAGGCAATCCCCAAGGGCTGAATTTTTCGAGGAGATTAAAACCTCGGTAGAGTGGAAAAATCTTTTTGGTTTGAGGGATATTTTCCATAACCATTGCGCTTGCCCTTGAAATGGAAACCGCAGCCGCGGCGCTGTATTGAATGAATTCACGTCGGTTCATCATTAACAAAATCTCGGTTTTACGCAATCGATAATAGCGGTAAACATTTGCGGTTATTCTATAAAAAGACCGCTCTCCGGGCAAGCGCCCATACGAAAAATTGTAATCTGACGGCCGGGTATAAAAAAAGTGTGGTTATTTATCCGCAAAAAAATTATAGTAAGTATAGAAAGGATCTTTTTATGCGATCATATCGAAAAGAACTGTGGTTTAGTGTTCCGCAGCGCAGGCAGTTGATCAACATCACGCCGCAGGTAGAGCAGTGCCTGGCTGAATCCGGCATCTTCGAAGGACTTTGCCTGGTCAATGCCATGCATATTACCGCCTCGGTCTTTATCAATGATGACGAGGGCGGACTGCATCAGGATTTTGAGGTCTGGCTGGAGAAACTGGCTCCGGAAAAGCCGTACAGCCAATACCGCCATAACGGGGCAGAGGACAACGCCGACGCCCATCTGAAGCGGACGATCATGGGCCGCGAGGTTGTCGTGGCGGTGACCGGGGGCAATCTTGATTTGGGACCCTGGGAACAGATTTTTTACGGCGAGTTCGACGGCCGACGGAAAAAACGGGTCCTTGTGAAAATTATCGGGGATTAGAGGAGCGATGGAACTGCTCACTTTTCTGCTGCAGACGATTTTGATTTCTTTGTCCGGAGTGATGGCGCCCGGAGCGGTGACAGCCGCGACCATTGCCCAAGGTACTAAAAAACCCTGGGCCGGGGCCCTGATCGCCGTTGGACATGGAATCCTTGAAATCCCTTTGATTTTTTTGCTGATGTTAGGGCTGTATCTGTTTTTCCAGAATCCTTGGGTAAAACTGGTTATCGGCCTTGTCGGCGGAGCTTTTTTATTATGGATGGGCTTTGGTCTGCTGCGCGAAATTAAAAAACCCGGATGCGATCCACAAAAGATCTATACGGCCGGGCCCATTACAACCGGCTTTGTCCTCTCGGCAACCAATCCCTATTTTCTATTCTGGTGGGCCACTGTCGGGCTGAATCTGGCTTTGGGGGCGCGGGAACTGGGAGGTCTGGCCCTGGTACTGTTCGCCCTCGTGCACTGGCTTTGTGATCTGGTTTGGTTGAGCATTTTGACCCTTAGCGCCTATCACGGAGCCAATTTGCTCAGCCAGCGAAATCAAAAATGGATCCTTGGATTCTGCGGGATTGCGCTGGCCGGTTTTGGGATCCATTTTATTGCCGGCGCCCTGCTGCCGCTGATGCGATAATCAGATCAGTTGTCTGATTTTTCTTCAACAGCCGGAGTTTCTTTCATCTGCTCCTTACGAAACGGCTCGAGCACATCCCGAAGCGTATAATGGGCCAATCCTTGCCGAATCTGTCGAAAGACCGCAACCATTTTTGGATTATCCACCGAATTGGGCCGCCCGTAGCTGAGATCCTCCACCGTGCGGGAAATATCGGCCAGTGAAATATGCACCCCGTCTGTGGAGGGCACATACCCGCTGACCGGCTGACTGGTATGGCACAACAGGCCGGCCTTGACCAGCTGATCCAGCAGCCGTCGGGTCAATTCCACCGGCATCCGCAGATTGGCGGCGGCCTGTTCAACCCGAACCGGCTGTTCGTCTTTCTGCTCAAAAACCCGCAACACAAACTCCATCAGCCGCGCGATCGTCTGATCATTGGCCAGGAAACAGGCATCTGCAGAGCGGCGGGCGCGAGACAGTTCGGCTGCATCCAGCGTTCGCAGGTTCTGTGTGGCGTAGGCCAGCTGCAGGCCGAACAAGACAAAAATCCACGTCCAGTAGATCCAGAACACCGTTAGCGGAATGATCCCAAGAAAACCCCAGACTGCATTAAAGGGAACAAACCGGGTGATATACAGGCCGAACAGGTATTTGGCGCCTGCCCATAGAGCCGCTGTGACACAGGCACCCCACAAGGCCGCTCCGGGACTGACTGTGGTATTGGGCAGCATATAATACAAAAAGAAAAAAAACAGGATGCTGATCAAAAATGGAAAAACCGGCTGCACATACGGCAAGATCCCCTGATGAAGCCCTTTCATCATCAAAAACCGCGTGCTCATGTGAATTCCCAATCCCAACAGCAGCGGCCCCAGCGTCAGCAGCGACCAGTAGTTGACCATGCGTTTGAGAAAATTGCGCCCGACAGGAATGCGGTAGATCACGTTAAACGCCTTCTCTACCGTAGCCAGCAGTCCGATAGCCGCGTAGATCACCAGCAACGCGCTGGCTATGCCGATAGCGCCGGTATTTAATCGGCCCAGGTAGTGGTCGGTCAGTTCATCCATTTTCTCCGCAATACTGATTTTGGCGGTTTTTTCAGCGCCTGCATCCGGCGCTGTCGGCTCTGAATCCTGTGAAGCAGGCGGCGATTCCAGCGATACCGGATATTCAATCATGGTCAGATTGAGCTGTTTATAGACAAAGGCGCGAACCTGAGTTCCTACCTCGCGATAGGTCGGAAACAACTGAAAGATCATCAGCATGACGATTGCCGCCGGAACAATCCCAAAGATCGTATAATACGACAGCGCCGCCGCCTGGGTTCCGCAACGGTTGACCCCCAGCAGCCGAAAGCAATGCCACCAGATGCGAATCTGAAACACCAGAAACCGCGTCCATCGACCCAGCTCTTCCGTTGGGGCCGTAAACCATCGTGTGATTGGCTGAATAAGATTTTTCATCGATCGTTTCCTACTTTAGAATTTCTTTAAGCAGAATATTTCCCAGATTCATCTGCAAAGTCTTTCCCCAGTCCACCTCCGGCTTTTGGATTGTGCCTCGGATCGGCACTGTAATCCGGTCTGCCGGTCTTCCATCCGGTCGAACTGATGTGCCGCTCATTGTCCAGGGCAGCTGCATTGTCAGCTTCAGCCGACGGTCAGGCCCAACCTGTCCCGAAAAATTCACCGGATTTTTCCCTATGTCCAATTGCATATTCTGATAGGAAAGCGTCTGATCCTTTGCAACCAGCTCTGTTGGATGCAGCGTCATCATCGCGGATGTATCGCTTCCCAAAACCCTCAACAATTCCTTTAAAAAGCCCTCCGACTGCATATTCAACTGATTGATAGCCAGCGTGGACTTCATCTGGAACAGATCCTGTCGTGCGCCTCCCAGCGGAAGAACCAGTTCCTGACAGGAAAAATCTGCGATTCCCGACACCTTTGCGGCTCCGGCGAAAAACGGATTGACATTCTCCAGCAGCGCGTGGGTTAACTCATCGTTTATCTGCACCTTTTCTATAATCCGCATGGGTTTGCGCAATCGAAACACCTTCGTCTCTTCGCCCAGGTCAATATCCCCGGCCAGCCGCAGCGTTCCCTGATTGACGGATGTGTCGGACAAATCCACAGCCAGCAGTCCCTTTTCCGCCCTTAGACTCAATTCCGAGGGCCCCACCAAAAGACCCTTGTACTCGGCCTTGCTGAATCCGAACTTGCCGGAGGCCTGAAGGTTTTTCATTTTTTCCTGCGGCTTGTTTTGAGGATATTTTGAAAAAAATTCAAATCGATCCTGTCGTGTTCCTTCCAGCGCCAGGCCCTCCGGCAGAAACGGCGAGGCAATCGCAGTCACCTGTTTGAGATCGTATTGGGCCTCCATCTGGCCGGACAGCGCGGTCTGCCCCGCCGAGGAGGACTGCTCCATCTGCCCTTTAAGCCGAATCGGATCGCTGAGCAGTTCCAGACCGCTCAGTTGAAGCAAAGTTTTATTTTTGACATCCGCCAGCACATTGGCCTTCAGGGCGACAGTTTTGCTGAAAAACGGCTCAGCGCCTTTTTTCTCCACCTTCAGGTTGTCAATGGCCGTCGCCTGTGTGGACAATTGCGCTTTGCCGTCTTTCATGTTCACCGACAAATCCGTGCGTGCTTGTCCGGCAATTGATACCTCGACAGGCAGCGCATAAAAGAAATCTATCGCCGGACGGGCCTTTTGCAGATCCACATTGCCAGTCAGTTTCATCGTCGCCTGCAGATCGGGCTTGCTCCAGCCAAAGGTTCCGTCGGCGATCTGAATGCGGCCGGGATCGGCGGTGAGGGTGGTTTCTGTGATGCTCGCTTCAGAGGCAGCAGTATCAACCGAGACGTCAAATGTCTGGCTCACAGATGCAAGCGAAAGCATTTTGTCTTCTTGGCGCAGCGAAAAATCACGAATCTCATGTCGGCCGACAGCACGGATTTTTTCTCCCTGGCGAACCACTTTGCCCGATCCTGAAAAAGCCCCTTTCATCGCATATCCGCCAAAATCCGCCAGCGATCCGGCCACTTCCTGTGTCTGGGCCAGATCGGCCGTCAGCGTATAATCCAGAGCATCCAGCCCCCCTTTGCCGACCAGATGAAAGAATGTCGATTCCACCGACAGGGTATCAATCAGAATAGCGCCTCCCTGAGCAGAAATTTTGGCCGCGGCCTTGACCGGCTTTTCCAAACGGGTCTGTTTGCCGCCGATTTCCTGTTCAAAATCGGTCAGATCCGCCGTTGCATTCAATGTCTGAATCTGTCCGTCGGAAATTTTTACATCCGCCTTCGCGTTGAGCATTCCCGCCATCTGTACTTCTTTTCCGGCCAGCGCCAGCAGCGGCGTTAGACTGGACAGCGAAAGCGAATCGACCTCCATCTCCAACTGGCCGCTCAGACCTTCCAGACCCCAGGCCCGACTGGTCGTGGTCACTTCTCCTTTTGCCGCAATCGTCGATTCTTTCCTGCCATCCGACAGATTCATTGAAAGATCCAAAGAAGAGGGTTTTCCGGGTTTTTCCAATTGCACCGTCGAAGCGAAGTTGCGCACCTCC
>JAKJEN010000143.1 GCA_022705405.1 Planctomycetota bacterium
CAGCCGAGTTTGCCGTCGATGCTTTGTGCCCATTTCAGAATCACCCACGGCCGACCCGTATGAATAAGCTTACAGAAAGGCGCGTTTATAAACTCCGCCTCCCGGCGGCAAAGCCCTGTTTGGGTTTCAATCCCCGCAGACCGCAGACGCTCCAGCCCCTTGCCGTTGACTTCCGGCGATGGATCTTCCATCGCCGCAACAACCGAAGATACCTTCGCCGCGATCAGCGACTCCGTACACGGTCCGGTCTTTCCAGCGCTGCAGCAGGGCTCCAGATTTACAAAAACCGTCGCCCCCGCCGGATCGTGCCCCCGCTGCCGGCAGTCCTCAAGGGCGGCAATCTCTGCATGCGGCCCCCCAAACTTCCGATGCCACCCTTCTCCGATGATCCGGTTATCCTTTACAATCACACAGCCCACCGCCGGATTGGGCTCCACCTCGCCCAGCCCGCGGCCGGCAAGCTCCAGCGCACGCTGCATAACTCCTGCGGCGTCCATACGGTTCTCCGATTTTGAAGGAACCTTTATTTCAGACCCAGGGTCTCGTCCAAACCAAACAATAGATTCAGATTCTGCACCGCCTGACCCGATGCGCCTTTGACCAGATTGTCAATGGCCGAAAAGACAACAATCTTGCCCTTGACGGCGGCCGGATAAATATGGCAGTAGTTGCTCTTGGCGATATGCTTCAGCGCCACAGGTCTGGACAAGATCTGGACAAACGGCTCGCCTCGATAAAAAGAGTGATACAGATCCAGCAATTGGGCAGATGTCACAGACGCGGTCGGATCGCAATAAACCGAAGAAAGAATCCCCCGATCAAAAGGCCCTACATGCGGCTGAAACAAAATCTCCGCCGGCTTTCCGGCAATATCGGAGGCCGTCTGCTCCATCTCCGGCATATGCCGATGCGTGCCGACCCCATACGGAAGAAGATTCTCGTTCATCGCCGGAAAATGAAAAATCACGCTCGGATTCTTCCCTCCCCCGGAAACCCCCGTCACCGCGTTAACTATGATGCCCGATAATTTAATCAGACCCTCTTTCAGCAGCGGAGCCAGCGCCAGCGAGGCGCCCGTCGGATAACATCCCGGGTTGGCAACCAGTCTGGCGGGAGCAATCTGCTTTCGATACAATTCGGGCAGACCATAAACCGCATGCGACAGATTCTTTCGATCCGTATGCGGCACATAATATTTTTCATACAAGGCCGCGTCGCGAAGACGGTAATCAGCGCTGAAATCAATCACCTTCAGCCCCGCATCCAGTAATTTGGGCACAAAGCCCATCGATACCTTATGCGGCAGACAGCACAGCGCCGCATCCGCCAGATCCGCCAGTTTCTCCAGGTCCAGCGGCTCGATCTTCATATCCAGCCGGCCCCGCAGCTGCCCGAAGATCTCCTCGACAGGACCGCACTCCTCCGGCAGCGCCGTCAGATACGTCGCTTTCGCCGACGGGTGCCGCAGCAGAATCTCAATGGCCTCTACTCCGGTATATCCGCTGGCTCCGATGATCGCAACACGAACTTTTTTCATATCCTGTTCCTTATATCAATCTGATCAAACCGGCCCTATTGTTTCGCAAAATGAACCCGGTGTCTATAAAAAACCGCCGGACAAACAGATCCGGCGGCTTTGAAAAGTTGCGGGAATCGGCTGAGATTTATCGCTTGGAGAACTGGAAACTTCTCCGAGCGCCGGGCTTTCCGGCCTTTTTACGTTCCACCATTCGGCTGTCTCGAGTCAGATATCCGTGTTCGCGAAGAACCGTCAGCATCGTCGGATCATAATTCTTCAGCGCACGGGCAATGCCCTGCTTGACCGCGTCGGCCTGACCGGTGGTTCCCCCGCCCTTGACATTGACAAACACATCAAAGGTCGACAGTCCGCTGACGGCCTTCAGCGGGGCCTGTACAGCGGTGCGGTCTTTATCCAGATGAAAATACTCATCTATCTTGCGGTCGTTGATCAGCAGGCTGCCGCTGCCTGGCTTGATCCGCACCCGAGCGATGGAACTTTTCCGCCGTCCGGTACCCCAGTAAAATCCGCCCGCATCCGGCTTGGACGCGGCGGCGGCGGGGACAGCCGACGGGCTAACGGTCTTTTGAGAAATAATCTTCGGATCAATTAACGGAGTTTCTTGTTCTGCCATAAGATCGCCGCAATCCTGTTATAATTCCATTTTTTCCGGTTTTTGGGCCGCGTGTCGATGGGACGGGCCTTTGTACACTTTCAGTTTCTTGAACATATCATCCCCCAGGCCGGACTTGGGCATCATCCGCCGCACCGCCAGCTGCACCACCCGTTCAGGATGACGTTCCATCATCCGGGCGTAGGGAATAATCTTCTGACCGCCGGGATACATGCTGTACGTCTGGTAGGTCTTGCTCTGGGTTTTATTGCCGCTCAGCCGGATCTTGTCGGCGTTGATCACGATAACAAAATCCCCGGTATCTACATGGGGGGTGTAAATGGGCTTGTTCTTGCCCATCAGGGTCATGGCTACCTTGACCGCCAAACGGCCCAAAACCGCGTTTTCGGCGTCCACTACCCACCATTTTTGTTCTACTTGGCCTTTTTTGGCTAAAAAACTCTTCATAGATATAGTACTCCTGTGATTTCTCAGAAAGCGAAATATTATAATCGGCCCAGACGGCCTGTCAACGGCATTTTTGACAAAAAAACGGAAAACCGCAAAATACCTGCCCCAATCCGCCTGTTTGGACCTTCAACTGCCCCAAAAAGCCCGTTTCCCCTCCCCAAACATCTTCTCAGACACCTGGCAAATAAGGATTTTTAATAGACAAAAAGCCAAAATCCATGAAAAACCAATCTTTTTTAGGAAAAAAAGAAATGAAGTGCCGATTTGGGGTGCGGTTTGATTTGCTTTCTCACAATTCCTCGCTCTTGCCGTCTTCCAGTAGCAGCACTCTATCCTCAAACATTTCCTGAAACTGCTTTGGATGAAATGTATGATTGGGAATCACTTTTTTCGGTTTCATGGCCTCAACCAACCTTACTAAATCTTCTTTATAGGCATGGCCGCTGCAATGCATATGAATCAGAGGGACGTTGTTTTCTTTCCAGAAATTGTTCTTTGCAAGATATCCCTCCCACAGTGAATAAATAACCCTTGCCTCTTTTAAAAGTCCTCTGTTTTTGAGTATCCTGCTTAACTTGAAGTTATCTTTTACAACAAGTCTCTCCTTATTTTCAACGATCTCATCTATCGATATTTTGGCAGAGGCATAGGTAAAGAGATTTTTTGATTTTGCCAGTTTGTTTGTGTACAAGTTCGGCACAAAAAAGATCTTGAAACTGTTTTCCCAATTATATTGAGGCAGATTGGGTGAGAGTTCTCTTAGATTATCCAGGATACTGGCAGTATAAGGGTCCACCACCATGGTCCTGCGGGTTTTTTTACACGCTTTGAATATAGATACAAATCGGTCAATATTTTGAGAGGAAAAAGATACAATGTAAAGTCCTTTATTTAAAAACTCTTTGACAAGGGCTTCTTCGATATCTTTCTCATTTGTTTGTTCATAGTTGTCTCGCCCCAGAATTGACCCTTCCGTTATCAAATAATCAATGTCTTTGGGAGGTTGCTTAAGCAGGTTCTCGAATAGGACAGATTTTCGGCCATGGGAACGCAGATCTCCCGTATAAAAGAGCTTCTTCTCTTCCGTTTCAATCAAATAACTGAAGGCATCGATGGCCGAATGGTCTGCCAAATAAGGAGTGATCTTAAACTCCCCTACTTGTACATCCTTCCAGGGTTCAAGAACACGAACGGATTCGGGGTCAAATTGACTTTGTCCGAAAAAATAAGCAATCTCTAAAATCTTCCTGGTTCCCTTGCTGCAATAGATGGGGATTGAGTTGTGAATATAAGGCAGCAGTCCATAGTGATCCAAGTGTGAATGGGACAGGAGCAGGGCGTCTGGAAATGTCGGAGAGTCGTTGTAAAGAGACTGGATATCGGGAGCAATCTGCCGTTCTCTGAGTTGGGCAATATCGAGGTCTTTGCAGTGTCGGCTGTCCAGCGGATTGCCTTCTCTGTCGACCAAAGGCAGTCCAATATCTAAAAAAAGACGTGTAGATTGAGTTTCCAGTTCAATGCAGCTGCCCCCAATTTCTTTCGTGCCTCTGTGAATCGTCAGCCGCATCTGACATTGTTCCACATATTCAGGATATTTAAATTGGAAACATTCCCGATAAAATAATACTTTATCTCTTTGAGGCTATTATCCTTAAGGAGCAGTTCCCGAAGCCGTCCCTGCCTTTGATCGCTGTCAAATCCAAAAACCAGCAATACTACATTATTGTCAATATCCTTTGGACAGGGCAGATTGCATTGATATAGATCATTTACAAGATTTACATAGTTTTCATATTGTTTCAGGATGTTTGATTTGTTCCGGTCTATTTGAGACTCATATCGATGAATTTGAGCAATCACCCGGGGCCGTGTGTTGGCTCTTGACCACAATTCAGAATTGGAAAAATACTTGGCTTCATAAAATTTGAGACATTGGGTCTTTTTGTTAAACAGCAGCAGGTCGATTCGATCTTGTTTTCTGTTTTCATCAATAGCTTTGAAAGAGATTTCAATATCCAAAACAACAACATCAGAATTCTGTTCAAGAAATGAATAGTTGTGATAGATTGAAGATACTCCTTTGGCCTCCTCTCCTGAGTACAGAGAGCAGTTTTGTTTTATTTCTTCATATCCCTCGGCAAAGTCCTGAATGAGTCTTACATTTTTTTGCAGATCATTTTCGCTAACATAGTCGCTTTTTGACTGAACCACGGAAGCGTATTTTCTATGAGTGGTAAATTCCTTCTGGAAACGAAACAGACATCCGCCTTTATGGTAGAAATCCATATAATTTCTTCGGATGGCTGAAAATACAGTACCTGATAAAATATCGGGTTTTAGTTTAGTCAAAAAAAAACTGCTGTCTTGCAAAGAATCGAAAACCTGCGTCTCAAGATCTCGTTTAAACACAATAACCTCCTTAAAAGAAGATAAATAGAAACGATTTAGCGCTGATTGTTCTATATTTTGAGCCGATATTTCAAAGAAATCCTGGTTTCTATGAATGCATCGACCTTCTTTTTTGGGAAGTTTAATGCTGGGTCTTTTCTGAGGCGAAGCAAAACCGCCTTCCGAAACTCCTTCTGGTTTGCAATCCCAGGAAGACCTGTCTTTTTTTATACTTTTTATACATCAAAAAACCCTTTATCGGCTCTGTTTTCTATGGTTCGATTTCTCGACCGATCAGGTCGCAATCGCACAATTCGTGCAACGGGGACAGATGCTTTCGTAAAGGTTTTTTAAAAATTTTTTCTCTTTCGCCGCTAAGGACTTATAATATCCCGCAAAAATTTGATCCCCGTTTTTTCAGTCAATTTGTGCAGCATCGCGACAAGGGTAGAAAGACAAATAACGAACAGATGCCCATAGCGGCGGCTGTGGATGAGGTACCCGAAAGCAAAAGGATGTTGCACATGTAAAATTTTGAAATCTCCAATAACCACACCCGACAGCAATCCAATGTTACTGAGAAAGGAGCCAACCCATGATTATGCCCAATCCCCCCAAAAAACCCAAAAAAAACGCATCAAATCCTAAAAAACGCCTTCGGCTGACCCCAAAACAAAAAGACTTCCTCCACTGGGTTCTCACCCTCGGCGCTACCGTCGAATACGCAATGGACAATCTGCATATCCAGCCGCGAATGCTCGACAGATGGCTCGCTCAGCCCCACTTTAATCAGGCCATCGACTTCAAACTCTCCCAGTTCCGCCTCCAAATCCGCATCAACGCCTCCCTGTTTGCCCCCGCGCCGTCCGCACCCTCGGTTATATGTTCAACACCGAGGCCGACTTTGAAACCAAGCGGAAGGCCAGCGTCGATCTGCTAAAACTTCTGGAGGCGATCCATCCTGATAAATCCTGTGGAAAATCTCAGACTCCCAGGATCTCCCAGGCGGCGCCTGATGGCGCGCAGGCGGCTCACAGCGGCGCGCAGACGGCACAAAAAGGCGCGCAGGCGGCACAAAATGGCGCGCCGCGGCGCACCGCAGTCAATCAAAAACGGTTTAATTTCGCATCGAATCCGCGTTTTCAACTCCAAATCGACGAAACCAAATGAAAATTTATCCGTATCATCACAGACTATTTCATTGCATAGCCCCCTCGGAGCCAAAGACGCTTTTTCTTGAAAGAATAAGGCACGATGCTATAATCAAAGGACAAATGCCTTTGATATTTCTCATTTTGCTGATGGCCTGTACGGGCGTCACAGGCGCAACCGAGCGGGAACTGACATTCTGCGGAACTGCGGATGTGTCGGCCGCCGTATTTTTGGACCCCAATCACTTTGCCGTTTCCAACGATGAATCCAACCTGCTGGGGATCTATCGGATCAGTCAGATGAATAAACCCCGCGGAATTCTTGACCTAAACGCCTTTCTCTATGTGGATAAAAAATTTCCGGAAGCAGACATAGAGGCGGCCGCCCGCGCCGGAGATCGGATCTACTGGATCA
>JAKJEN010000144.1 GCA_022705405.1 Planctomycetota bacterium
GATCTGGAAGAGCCGGGAAAAGCAGATCGAAACAGTGCTGACGAATGTGGCCGGGATACAAGGATCTTTGCAGGGGTATCTAAGCTCGAAGAGTCTGCCGGGGACAGATCTTCAGGAACTGTTGGAGTTGGGCGATTCAATGGAAGAAGAACTGTAGTCAGACCTATCGGACCCATCAGACAGATCGGACGGTTCGGACTTGTCTTGCTCGACTGCGACTCGGCAAGCAGCGCCGGTCAGAGGAGACAGAAAAGATTCAAAAATAGAAAGCAAAAAATGAAAAGGGCGGAAGGATGGACGAAAAGAAAGGGGCTGAGAAAAAGGAGCGGGTGATTGGACCGCACGGAGGGTATCAGAAACTGCGTAGTTATCAGGTTGCGCAGATCATCTATGACGAGACGGTGATTTTCTGCAACCGGTTTATCGACAGGCGATCCCGCACCCATGATCAGATGGTTCAAGCCGCCCGAAGCGGTGTGCGGAACCTGGCCGAGGGGAGCATGGCGTCGGCCACATCGAAAAAAACGGAAATGAACCTGACCAATGTAGCCCGATCCAGTCTGGAAGAGTTGCTTGGAGATTATGTTTCTTTTCTGAAACAGCAGAGGTTGCGTTTGTGGCCCAAGGATTGTCCTGAAGCATTGGCCGTTCGAGCGAAATACAAGTCAGATGAGTCAGACAAGTCAGACGCGTCGGATCCTTATTCCATCGGGATGCTGCCTGCCGAGGCAGCGGCCAATACGATGATCTGTCTGATCAATCAAGCCAGTTATTTGATAGGGCGGCAGATTCGAAGGCAGGAGGAATTGTTTCTAAATGACGGCGGCTTTACAGAAAGGTTATACCGTGCAAGGATGAGCCGACGAAAAACATGAGAAAAAATGGACAGGACTTCAGGAACCGACGGAATTGGGCGATTCAGTTTTGAGGACTTGCTTCTTTTATCGGACGTTCGACAAAAAGCCCCCATTTCCCGCTTAAGCAAAGCTCCCAAAATGCCGACAAATCATCAGATTATTTATGCGCAATCGCTAATCAGGAGAACATATTTGGGAAAACGGCGAAATCAGCGGGCCTTGTCGGCCATTCGTGCATTGCGGCAAAGACAATCTCGACAAAATCAGCAGATCGATATTTTGTGCCGGGATATGGTCGGCGCCCACGGTCAGTTTGCACAGAAACTTTCCCGTATGACCTTTGTCGCCGGTTTTTACGAATCTCTCCTCGGCTGCGGCAATCTTCAGTCGCTTTTGGATACGGCCGCCCTGGCCATCCAGGCGCGCCTTCGGCAGACCAGCGTGGCCGTCTTCATCCTTGAAAAGAACGGCTTTGACATCCATCAGGTCAGTTCATCGCAGGAAAAAACGGGGCTGATACGCGAACAATTCGAGCAATGGTTTACGCCGGCTTCCGTTCGCAGCATGGCCCTGGCCGGGCAGGTTTGCTCTGCGCAGCGGATGCTTACTCTCGGCATGCAGGCCTCTCCGGCTCTGCTCAAACAGATTTCGCTTGCCGCCGTGCCGCTTGGAATCTTAGGCCAAGCGGTCGGGTTTGTTCTGCTCTGGAGGCCGGCCGATCAGCCCTTCCAGCGCGACCAGCTGGAAGCCGTCGCCGCCGCCGCTTCCGGTCTGCGTTCCGCCATCCTGGCTCATCGCGGCTGCGCGGCGGTCAAAACGGCCGACTCCTCTTTGGCGGCTCCGGCCGACCTTGCCTAAGTCGTCTCATTCATGACGCAGGGCCACAATCGGATCCACCTGGGCGGCATGCATCGCCGGATACAGGCCGAATAAGATCCCGATCAGCATGCTGATCAGCAGCGGCAGCAGAATCCCCCAAAGCGTCAGAACGGTAGCCATTCCGCTGAAGATCGTAATCAGAAACGGAATAAAGACCCCCACCCCCAGGCCGATGATCCCGCCGGTGGTCGAAAGCACCACCGTCTCAATCAAAAACTGATAGATGATCTGTTTGCGCTTGGCGCCGATGGCGCGTCGGATTCCGATCTCTCGCGTGCGCTCGGTGACCGAGGCCAGCATAATGTTCATAATTCCGATGCCCCCGACCAGCAGACTGATTCCGGCAATCGAGCCGAGCACAATGTTAAATCGCTGTTTGGTCGCCTCCGCCTGCTTGAGAAGAGCCAGCGGCACGCTGATGGTATAATCCTTTTTTTTGTGAAAGTTATTCAGCATCTGTTCGACGGCTCCGGCTGTCGGTTCTACATGCTCCGTGGAGTCAATCCGCAGGATAATCTGGTGCAGTTCCACCTGTTCGCGTTCCCGGCTGCCGGCGGTCATCCGCGTCTGGATATCTCCGAAATACTTGCGGGCCACTTCGATTGGAATATAGGCATCCACTTCCAGATCCGGAATCTGAATATTGCCCGCCTGGCCGCTTTCGCTTTTGACGATTCCGATAACCAGAAAGGAGTTGCTGCCGATTCGGATGGTCTGGCCGATTGTATGTTCGCCTGCCAGCAGGCGGCGGGCTCCGTATTCTGTCAGCACGGCCGCGGGCGCCTGGTTATCCACGTCCAGTTCGGTCAGTACGCGGCCGGCAATAATTTCCCGAGGAACCAGTTCAAACCAGACCGGAGTTGTTCCGACCACGCGCAATTCAAGCAGTTTTTCTCCCAGCCGCGATTCCTTGCGAACCAGTTTGACGGGGGCGGCTTTCTGGACATCCTTGAAACTTTCAGCGATGCGCCGGTAGTCTTCATAGGTCAGCCCATAAACGCTCATGTGGGCGCGTGCGGAACTGGTCGATTCTTCTTCTACGGATTTGATCGAGGAAAGAATTACGTTGTTGCTGCCGAGTTTGCGAATCTGCTCGAGGGCTTCTTTGCTGGCTCCTTCTCCCACCGACAGCATCGCCACGACGCTGCCGACGCCAAAGACAATCCCCAGCATCGTCAGAAAGGAACGGAGTTTATGCAGCAGAAGATTCTCAATTCCCAGCGCGATATTGCGGATGATCTTGGCCTGCTTCACCGGGGGCCTCCTTCGATTCGTTCAATCAGGCCGTCCCGCATGTGCATTTGATACTGCGCATAAGCGGCGATATCCGGCTCGTGGGTGACCATAATGATTGTTTTGCCTTCCTGATGCAGTTTTTGCAGGAGTTCAAGAATCTGAATTCCGGTTTTGGTGTCCAGATTTCCAGTGGGTTCGTCGGCAAAGATCACCTGCGGATCGTTGGCCAGCGATCGGGCGATTGCCACCCGCTGCATCTGCCCTCCGGACAATTCCGCAGGCCGGTGTCCCAGCCGCTCGCCCAGGCCAACCTGCTCGGCCAGCAGGAGGGCGCGGGCTGCGCTGCGTTCGGCTTCCCACCCCAGATAGTACAGCGGCAATTCGATATTCTTTTGGACCGTCAGCTGCGGGATCAGATTAAAGCTCTGAAAAATAAAGCCGATCCGACGCAGCCGCAATTCGCTGAGGTCATCGTCGTTCAGCGTGCTGATATCGCGGCCGTCAAAGTAATATCGCCCCGAACTCAGCCGGTCCAGGCAGCCCAGGATATTCATCATCGTGCTCTTGCCCGATCCGCTGGGGCCCATAATGGCCCAAAAGCTGCCTTTGGCAAAGGTATTATTCACCCCCGCCAGCGCCCGGACCTCCTGCATGCCCATTTTGTAAATCTTTCGGGCATCTTCCAGCCGGATGATTTCATGATTCTCGGATAGGGGAGGAGACGAGATATCCATATTACCGGCCGTCTCTTGCGGCATCCTGTTGTCGGGGCCGATCTTTGTGCCGGCTTTCCGGATCTTCCTGAGATCTTTGACGAGCTTGCCGCATCTGCTCTCGCTGCTGGGGGGTCATCGACTCATATCGTTTGCGCATTTCCTCCCGCTGCTGCGGGGTCATATTTTCAAATTGTTTTCGCATCTCCTGCATTGGCAGCGGATCGCCAACCGGCGAATCGGAGCCGCTCTGTTTTGCAGCGCCAAAATCGCTTTCTGCGGAAGAAGCAGCCGTCGGCGCGGCGTTGTTCTGTGACTGGGCCTGATCCAGTCGGCTTCGGATTTGCTGGTCTAACCCGGCCGACGATTCCTCGGCAGAGCCATTATTTGACGGGCCTGAAGTTCCGGTGGGGCGGCTTTCGGCCTCCTTCAGCGGCGGGGCCAACAGCACCTTTTCTCCTTCTTTGAGTCCATCCAAAATCCGGATCATACGATTGTTATCAAGTCCCACTTTCACCTTCCGCGGGACAATGGAAGAGCCGGAGGCCACATAAACCGTCGGCTGGCCATCCACCATCAGCACCGACTGGATCGGCACATAAAGGGCGTCCTGATATTGCTCTACGATGATCTCCGCCTTGCAGCTCATTCCTGTCCGCAACATTGGATCCTCGCCATCCAGCACAATCTGCGTATTGTACACCTTCAGGTCGGGATTCATCCACATGCTTTGCGCATCGGGCAGGGGGGCGATAAATTCCACTCTGCCCATATATCGGCTGCCGGGAAGGGCATCGACCGTGACAATGGCCGGAAGTCCTCGATATACTTTTTTCAGACTGGCCTCATGGATATTGACTTCTGCAATGGAGGAGGACCCGATGGGCAGATAGATTAACTCCTGTCGCTCCCGCACTTCCTGTCCTTCCATAAGGGGCTCCTGCATTCCCCGAAAACCTCCCCGTTGTGCGCTGGTAGCGTAAATCACCAATCCATCAGCGGGGGCGTACAGTTTTGTCTTATTCAGCTGGTCTTCGATTTTGTCCAGTTTATCTTTTTGGCGATTGTACTCGGCTTCCTTGGCCTTCAGGTCGGCCTGGGCCTGTACGACGTCGGCATTGGCCTTTCGGGTAGTCCGCTCCAGAGCCATCTGGGCCTGACGGATATCGCTTTCCAACTGTTTGATTTGCCGTGGGTATGTGAAATCCCGCAGCAGATCGCGATTTCCGATGGCCAGTTCCAGATCCAGCTGCCTTCGGGTTAGAGCCAGTTCATCGGCCTTATATTCGTTTTCTGAGATGTATTTTTCTTCCCAGAGTTTGCGGGACCATTCGAGCGTATCATGGGCTCGTTCCATTTCCTCCTCAGCCAGTTTGATTTTTGCCTCTGAATCTTTCATCTGGCTGGGATATTCGCCTTCCTGATATTTTTTTAAGTCTTCCTGGGCAAAGTCCAGCGTTAACTGGGCGATGTCTTTATCGCTTTCGGCCTGATTTTCCACCACGGCCAGATTTTCTTTGGAATTAATATAAGCCGCCTCCGCATTTTGGACGGATATTTCCCGGTCGATCTTCAAATCCAGCATCGAGCTGGCGTCCAGTTCGACAAGCAGGTCGCCTTTCTGGACTCGAGAGCCTTCTTCAATCAGGTAGATAATCGAAGTTCGGCCTTCCACTTCATTTTTAATAATGACTTGATTTTTGGCCTTGATGGTTCCGGCCTGAAAGATGCTGATGGTCAGGGGGCCGCGCTGAACAGGAAAGATCGCCTGGGCCTGATCCGACTGGCCGCGGGAAGTCAGCAGAAACAATCCGCCGCCCAAAAGGACAACCGCCGCGGCTCCGGCAAGAACTGTATATCGGATTTTTTTACCGTTTTGAATTTTAGGGATTGCCATAAGTCAATGTCTCCGGATCAAACTCCTTCCATAAACCGGTTTGGTTTACCTGTAATACGCCCATATCGCGCTGGATATTCAATTCGGCGATTCGATAAGCGATAACCGCGGCCGTCAGCTGATTCTGTGCGCTCAGCAGCGCATCCTGAGCGTCCAGCAGATCGCGGATCTGCGCCCGGCCTGCATCGAGAAACATTTTTACGCTTTTTTGCCGCTTTTCCGCTACGGCGACCGCCAGGGCCTGGATCTTCACCTGCTCCCGGGATTCCAGCAGGCCCCGCAACTGGCTGCGAATCGACAGTTTGATCGAATCTTCCAACTGCTGAATATTGCGAACCGCTTCTTCCAGCGCGATATAACTTTTCCGATAGGCGTTGCGTTCGGCGGTTCTTTCCAACGGCAGATTCATGGTCAGCAGGGAGGCATAATGGCCCTCATCAAATCGCAGTCGGCTGTCCGGCGAACCGGCAGAGGCCAGCGAACGGCCGCCGCCGAGATTGGCCGATCCCAGCAGCGTCAGTTCCGCCCGGAGCCGATCGGCCCGTACCACAACATCTCGCTGGGCGTCAAAAACTTTGCCTTCGGCAACCCATAAGTCCATTCGGTTTTCAAACGCCAGCTCGATGGCCACTTGCTCCGGCAGTTCCAGCGGACGAGCGTCTTTTTGGGTGGGAGGTTGGGGCTCAATTTGGACATCTGCGGCCGGAAACTTTCCGTCTTTGGCATAGGTCTGCCGGATTGGTTCCTGTTGTATAAAATAGTCTTTA
>JAKJEN010000145.1 GCA_022705405.1 Planctomycetota bacterium
TTTCGCGTCAGGTCGCGACCCGCCAGTTTCTCCTGCGCCTCAAAACTGCTGAGCCGCTCGTCAAAAAACTCTATCGGCAGACCAACCGCCGCCTTCAACTGTCCGGCAAACCAGCGAACCTCATCCGCCCGCGGACCCTCTGTGCCGTCCATATTATACGGCAAGCCGATCACCAGGGCCTCAACCTGATACTCCGCGACCGCCTCTTTGATCCGTCCAATCAGATCGGTTTGGCCCTCCAGCGCGCGAAGCGGAGAAACCACCGCCTCGCCCGCATCGCAAAGCGCCAGTCCGGTCCGTTTTTGTCCGTGATCAATCGCCAGATACCGCATCAAAAGCCCTTTTACAGAAATTTGCCCTGGCCGCCCTTTTCCAGCAGCGAAAGAAGTTCCTTGATTCGATGGCTCTGATTGGACGGGCAGATCAGCGTGGCGTCCGGACTGTGCGCGACAATCATATCCTCAACGCCGATCATTGCGATCAGATGGCCGCCGTCCTCCGTAGCGACAATCGTATGGCGGCAGTCCAGCAGTCGGCTCTGTCCGCCGGCGACGATGTTGTGCCCGTCATCCGGCGTAAGTACCTCCGCAAGAGCCGTAAACGATCCCAAATCCAGCCAGCGGCAGCCCAGCGGAATGCCGTATACATCCTCGGCCTTCTCCAGCACGGCAAAATCGATGCTGATCTTCGGGATTCGCGGAAACCATTCCTGCAGAGTCGATTGCTGATCGGGGCCGCCCCAGGCCTGTCGGATTTTCTCCAGCGGCTCAGCGCAGCCGGGCAGATGCGCCTTGAGAATCGCAAGAATCCTCTCGGCCTTCCAGACAAACATCCCGCTGTTCCAGTAATACTCCCGGTCGGCCAAATATCGCTCGGCCGTCGGCAGATCCGGCTTCTCGCGAAAATCCGTTACCGGCAGAACCTTGCCGATCTTGTCTTTTGGCTCCCCCAGCCGAATATACCCATACTGAGCGCTTGCATAGGTCGGCCGCACCCCGAAGGTCAGCAGGGCCTGCGGATGACTGTTCACAAAAGCAAGGGCCGCCCGCATCGCCTCGATAAACGGCTTGGGCGGATCGATCACATGGTCGGCCGTCACCACGGCCATCGTCGCCTGCGGATCGGCCTTGGCCAAAATCGCCGCCGAAAGCCCGATGGCCCCGGAGGTATCCCGCACACACGGTTCCGCGATGACATTTTCCTTCGGCAGTTCCGTCAGATTCTCGCGCACCTGATCTGCATATTGGGCATTCGTCAGAACCAGAATATGACGAACATCAAACATCTCCTTCAGCCGGTCAAAACAGCCCTGAAGCAGCGTCCGCCCGCCCAGCAGTTTAAGGATCTGCTTGGGCCGCCCTTGTCGGCTTAACGGCCAAAGCCGCTGCCCCGTCCCCCCCGCCATAATTACCGCAAAATCCATACGTCCGGCCCTCCCTTGTCCCGTCTTATCACTTATCAATCAACAATAATCAATCGCTGCGAACCGGACGCAGCGACACAGAATAAACACTCTTTTCTCTCTTATTTTACTTGATTCCTCCCCAAAAGACCAATTCTTTAATTTGCTGTTTTGCCGCAGACGCCAACCTGTATCGGCCTCTGAAAAAAATCATTTGCAAATTAAAAATATTCAACCATAAGCCCGCGCAGCGGGCGACATCTTTTTAGCCGCGGATGAAGCGCAGCGAAATCCGGGGAAAATAAAACTCCCACCCACTCATATTCCCCTTCTTCCCCCAGCCCGCGCAGCGGGCGACATAGTTTAGCCACGGGCTGACGAGACTGTGTCGCAATTCCGCCTTTTATTTTTCAAAATAGATGATATACTGCCTTGCAACCCGACACAAGGAGGTTTTATGGCGTATCGACAAGGAAATCGAGATCAACAGACGTTGCTGCCGCCCAGCATTGAGGACTATGTTCCGGCTGACGCCCCGGTGCGGGCGTATGATGCGATGATCGAAACGATGGATTTGGCAGCGATGGGATTTGCTTGGGACCCTCACGCGGTCGGCAATTCCCGGTATCACCCCCAATCCATGCTGAAATTGCTGGTTTACGGCTATTCGTATGGCATCCGCAGCAGCCGGAAACTGGAGCGGGAATGCCATTATAATTTATCGTTTATCTGGCTGATCGGCGGACTCAAGCCGGATCATAAAACGATTGCGGAATTTCGGCGTTTAAACAAGTCCCCTTTGCAGCAGGTCATCCGCCGGTGTGCCCGGATTTGCATCGACCTGAATCTGATTGACGGCAATATCCTGTTTCTGGATGGCACCCGGCTTCGTGCCAATGCTTCGATTGACCGCAGTTGGACGGTTCGGAAGTGTCAGGATGCATTGGCCGAGTTGGATCAGCGAGTTGAGCAGTTGCTGGATTCCTGTGAAGCAACAGACCAGTCCGAGGCGGATCAGTCCAGTCTGGTTCATCTGGAGCAGGCGCTGGCGGACCAACAGACGCTCAAATCCCGGATCGAAGCGGTGATGGCACGTCTTGAAGCCGAGGGCAAGGCCTCGCTGAATACGACGGATGCCGACTGCGTTCGGATTCACAGCCGTCAGGGTAGCCACGCGGGCTATACTGGTCAGATTGTGGTGGATGACGCCTATGGGCTGATTGTCAGCAGCGATGTGGTATCAGAAAACAATGATTGCAAGCAGTTTGCCAATCAACTGGAACAGGCCAATGCCGTATTGGATGGCCCCTGCCAGACGGCCTGTGCCGACGCCGGGTATGCGGATTATGAAACCCTTAGCGCTGTGGATCGAGAGCAGACGGATGTGATTGTTCCGCCTCAAAAGCCGACCTCCGAAGAAGCCGCCGGAAACCCCTTCGATAAATCTCACTTTGCTTATGATGAACAGGCCGATTGTTTCCTCTGTCCTGAAGGGCATCGGTTGACCTGTAAGGGCGTGGATACGAAAAACCACTGTCACAGTTATTATGCCGGCTCGGTCTGTCGGACATGTCAGTACTTTGGCCGGTGTACGACCAACCGACTGCACGGGCGAAAAGTTCGCCGTTATGCGTTTGAGGAGTTACGAACGTCTTTGGAAGACCGTTATCGTCAGCCGGACGCCCAGGCGATTTTTGCGCGCCGCAAGATGCGGGTCGAACATCCGTTCGGCCACTTTAAGCGGAACCTCGGGGCGGGGCATTTTCTATTGCGAGGGCTGGCCGGGGTGCGTGCCGAGATGAGTGTGCTGGCCGGATGCTTTAATATTCGGCGGATGATCTCGTTGCTGGGAGTGGTTGGGATGGTGACGGTGTTGGGTAAATACCCTGCCAAATAGTGTAAAGGGCTGGAAATTCAGCAACCTGTAACAAAAAATGTAGAGGCGATAGAAAAATAAACTAAACGGATACAAAAATTAAAAACGGGATGAGAGAAAACCGGAGCGCCTCGGATGAAACAGCGATTGGAAATTAAATTACGACACAGTCTCGTCAGGGCGTGGATATAATTAACGCCTCCCTCTTTCCCCAAGCTCCCGCAGGGAGCGTCATAACATAGCCACGCCCGTCAGGGCGTGGACTCAATTATTTCCAAACAGCCATTTTCAAGGCCTGTGAAATCGTATAATACTTGGCGATCATATTAGCAACCTCCCAGTCCAGCATCTTCCCTTCTTTGAGAAACTTCAGAAACTGCTCGGTCACCTGCGCAAAGTGCTCCTCATGACCTACCACATACGCATCGGGAATCCGGATTTTCCAGTAACCCGGCCCCTGCGGTTCCAGCCCAATTCCGGGATAAGTTCCCTGCAGCGTCGCCGAGATCGCTTTATGCAGCGCCCGATCTGTTTCCTCGCCGCCCAGGGTCTGCACATACAAAGTCGGCCGATATTTCTCCCGCGGCCCCTGTTGAATAATCAGATTGCTGCGGCTGCCTCGCAGAATCGAATAATGCATATCTCCGGCTCCCGCCGGCGCCTGATATTTCCAGGTCACAGAGACCTTCGCGCAAACTCCCCGAAGGGTATAGTTCATTTCTCCATTGGCCACCACTTGCAGCAATCCGTCCTTTACATACGGCAGCAGATAATCGGGCCAGGCGGCCAGACCGGTTACTTCGGTAAACTGCTCGGCGGTCATCGGCGTCGTCCAGCGCCGTGCGGACAGCATTCGTATTTCTTTGCGGTAGTCAATCGCCTGCTCCGGAAAACATTCCCACTGGATCAAATCCACCAGGTGCGTCGATACATCGGCCAGATCCTCTCCCCGCTGGGCCGGATCAAAGAACCAGCCGGGCCGTTTGTTTACCTGGCCGGCCACCGTCTTATAAAAATGATGTACGCTTTCCTTGGTCACCGCCGGATTATCCGGAGTGCCCGTTTCCAGCCGTCCGAACACCTCTTCAATAGCCGCCAGTTCCTTCTGCAGAATGGTCGTGATCTCGTATCGTTCTGTCATAATATCATATAGAAATACCCCCTTCTTTTTGGCCATTTCAAACGCCTTGACCAGCAGCGGAAATTTTTCCGGCACAATAAGCATCGGTTTATCCGCCAGCACATGCAGGCCGTCATTGACGGATTTGTAGATATAATCGGTTTTCAGCGAATTTTTCCCCGATATGACCACAACATTCCCCTTCTTTTCCGAAAGCATCTTTTCCAGAAAATCCGGTCCGGTATAGACCTGTTCCACCCACGATGTGGGATTTTCAGGACGGGCGTTAAAAGCGGCAATCCGATCCAGATGATCCTGCACATCCGGACCCTGCGGCGCATAGACATGCACCACTGGATCGATCTGCTTGTACATGCTCTTTTGTACCAGAGCCGCATGAAAATGCCCCGGATCCAGCGTAATCAATTTCACCCGGTCAATGCGCTGGGACTGAATCGACCGGCCTGGCTGACAACTGCACAGCATAAGCAATCCTGTCAAAACGATTTTTCTTGCGTTCATCATTTTCCTTTCCTTTTTCAAAGAGTCATCAAGAGGGTTTTGCAGGAGTCGCGCCGCCTCCGGCCCCTGCGGTCTCCTCCGAACGCTTTCAACCTGTTCCAAAATCATTTAGCCCTGCCTTTTTTCGAGTTTCTGTCTAAGACCCATTCAATTCCGCCGGCCAGATGCCGCACAAAATTGGAGTCCTCATAATGCTCCGGCTTATGCCCCAGCGCTGTGTACCATTGCCGACCGCCGTCATATTCCTGTGCCCAGCAAAGCGGAAAAAAATCGCCGAATACGCGGCCGGGATAGCGGGACTTCTCCGCGTCCTCAATCGTTCGAAGATCCACAGCCAGCAGAACATGAATACCCGGATTCAGTTCATTCATATAATAACATTCATCTTCCCACTTCCATACGGCCTCCAGATGGCTCGTGGAGGGATGATGCGGATCGATAACCCGGATCTCAAACGGCTGCAACGGAGGATGCCGTACAAACTTGCCGCCCAGATTCGCCCAAAACCACGGCCACTTCCGTTCCGAACCGCAAGCCGAATGAATCCCCACAAATCCGCCGCCGTTTTGGATATATTGCTGAAATACTTCGCGCTGAAGTTGGGTGTCAAAGGCCTCATTATTTGTATTGGCAAAGATCAGCGCATCGAATCGGCGGATCCGATCGGCGGTAAATATGGAAGCGTCGTCGCTTACCTCCGCCTCCCACCCATGCCGGTCGCAAAGAGATTTCAGACAATCCACGCTTGCGGCGATATTCTCATGCACATAGCCCTTTCCGTTTTTGGTATAAATCAAAACATGCGGCCGCCGGGATTGATCCCTTCGGCAGGGATCGAAGCACCCCTGCCCGATTAGGCAAACCAGCAGCAGAAGCAACCCTGCCGTTTTCGCTTTCCTGAGGAAATGTTTTTCAGTCGGATAGATTCTGTCCATTTATTCCTCCGCAGTCGAAAAGTTGAAGAGTTCAGTAAATACCGCCCAATACCGTATCTGTAATTTCAAAGTTCGTCCAGTACACTGCGCCGGAGAAATTTCTGCAAGCCAGCCCTCTCGGCCGTCGTTGTTAAAGCAAACGACAGATCCCTG
>JAKJEN010000146.1 GCA_022705405.1 Planctomycetota bacterium
AACCGCCGCGGCCGTAATGACCGTGAAATCAAACTCATCGCTGGCCGTCTCAAGAACACCATGTCGTATCGTCAGGAGCATTGCAGCTGTCAGGATATAATGGGAAAACGCTACGGCTCCGGCAATTCCCAGAAACTTTCCGAGTACAAAAACAGGCCTCGGGATGGGCTTGGAAAGGACTGTTGTGATGGTTCCTGACTCAATCTCCTCAGTGATGGCTCCGGTTGCCGAGAAAACGGCCATGAACAAACCCGTCAGAAACAGCGTAGAAAACGCTAATTCTCGCAAGAGTTTGACATCTTCATCCAGTGTGTACATACTGATGAATGGCGCCAAGAAGAGTAAAACAAGGGCACAGACAACAAGTACAGTATAAATAGGTTGCCGCAGAGTCTCAAAAACTGTATTTTTGGCGATTGTTAGCAGTCTTAACAGCACGTTCTTGCCTTTTTACATGGAACGATTTTTTTATTGCGGTATTCTATATTACAGAAATCGGGAATATTGTAAAGACGACTGTTGCGTAATTCGTTAAAATTATTATATATATACATTTTCCGTTTAGTAAGGTTCTGCGATTATAACCAGTACTCATATGTAGGAATGGCATAAATGGCGGATTCGTCGAAAAAAGCCCTGCATGTATCCTTGTTTGGGCTGATCTTGGGTATTCTTTTTTTTCTGACCGCTTTGCTGCTTGGGGCTTACCTGTCTTCACCGACCTTGTATATCCTTAGCTGGCAGATTTTAGGGACGCTGCTGATCTGGGGGGTCCTGCTGATCCAGTTTTTTCATCGCTGTCGAGCCGAGCAGGAAAAACTGGATATGGATCAACTGTCCAGGGCGCGGCAAAAGCAAACGATCTTTGAAGATTCTCAGACCCGGCTGGATCTGTTTGCTGTAGCCCAAAAACGTCTGGCGCTGCTGGAACGATGGTTTCTGCCAATTGCAGGTCTTCTGGTTGCCATATTTCAAATTGTCATCGGGGCATTTCTTATCCGTTTTGTATCCGGTCCGTCTGTAGAGGAATATACGCTGAAATATCCTCTCCTCGGTTCGGCTGTTCTGGTCCTGATTTCTTTTTTCAGTTTTCTGATCAGCCGGTATGCTACCGGATTGAGCGCAACCATAATCTGGCGCCCTCTGCGGGCCGGCGGCAGCAGTCTGCTGGTCTCTTCAGTTCTTGGCTTTGCGATGGCCGTTGCTTTGGCGTTTGCTCAGTACAAATACCAATTCGGCCTGACCCTACTGAACTGGGTCATTCCAATTCTCCTGCTGGCGCTGGGTTGTGAAACTGTCATTACGGCGATTTTTGACATGTATCGTCCTCGCATGGCAGGTCAATACAGCCGGGCCTGTTTCGATAGCCGTCTGCTGGGGCTGCTAAATGAACCCGGCGGCATCGTTCATACCGTGGCCAGTACGCTGGACTACCAGTTCGGCTTTAAGGTTTCTCAGACCTGGTTTTATAAACTGCTTGAAAAGGCCATTCTTCCGCTGCTGCTGTTTATGATCGTGACGATCTACCTGTTCAGTACGGTGGTGATTGTCGGACCGGGAGAAGGGGCGATTATCGAACGTTTGGGCTCGGCCGATCCGCAGCAGGGCGGCCGACAGATCGGCCCGGGCTGGTCCTGGAAATGGCCCTGGCCGTTCGAGTGTGCTTATGTATATCCGATGGATCAGATCCTGCAGGTCAATGTGGGATTTGTTCCGGCACCGGAAGATCTCAAAAAACCGATGCTCTGGGGCGAAAAACATTATAAGGAGGAGTACAAACTGCTGGTAGCTGTTGAAACCCGAAGCACGATCGGCCATCAGGGGGCGGCGCCGATCAGTTATGTCATTGTCAATGTACCCGTACATTATAGAATTAAGGATCTGCACAACTACCTTTATAAACATCAGGACAGTCCGGCCATGCTGGAGGCCCTTTGCTATCGAGAACTGGCCCGCTTTGCCGCCAGCGCCAAGATTGAACCGGATGAGCAGGTTGGCGCCGGACGGCAGAAAAGTCTGCTCGGAGCGGGCCAGCAAGGGGCCGCTCATACTCTCCATCAGCGGATTCAGAAGGCGGCCGACGAGGCGGAACTGGGTGTGGAGATTGTTTTTGTCGGTGTGGTGGGTGTGCATCCGCCGCCCGAGGTAGCCGGAGATTATCAGGATGTGGTAGCGGCCGTTCAGCGGCAGCAGGCCACGATTCTGAATGCCCAGGCCCAGCGCAACCAGATTTTAACGGAACTGGCCGGTTCCATAAACCAGGTGGACCAACTTTATGATCTGGTCCTTCAAATCTCAGAAGCGCGTCGAAATAAAGATCAGACAAAGATTGATGCGTTGACCGATCTGCTGAAAAAAGGCATCTATGAGGCCCAGGGCAAGGTGTATGCGAGTTTGCGCAATTCGGAGGCCTATGCTTTTGAACGGGTGTCTCGCTCTCGGGGAGAAGGCCTGCGGTTTGCCGGACAGATCAAGGCCTTTCATGGAGGCGGCTGGCTGTTTCAGCATCTTCAGCGTCTGCTGGCGTTGGAAGAGGTCCTGCCTTCTATCCGTAAGTATGTGGTTGTGACAGAGAAAGGAGATCAGGAGGTGATGATCTTTGATCCTTGAGATGGATCTGGATTCAGCGATTCAGAAATAAACGAATAATCGGACAGACCGTTCACTGTACAGCATAAGGAATAATCAATATGAAAAATGTTTGGGGAATGATTTTTTTACTGCTGATTCTGTTGACGCTGGGCTTTGTAGCGTTTAGTTTTCAGGTGCGGCAGACCGAAAGCGCTCTGGTGACGCGCTTTGGTAATCCGGTACGCGCTAAAACGGAACCAGGGCTTTACGGCCGCTGGCCTGTTCCGATCGAGCGAATTCATCGTTTTGATTCGCGCTGTCGGCTGCTGGAGGTGCAGATGCAGGAAACGGCGACCGCCGGGGGAGAACCCATTATAGTAGTGGGCTACCTGATTTGGAGGATCGGCGATCCGCTGCTGTTTCTGACGCGTGTTCAGGATGTGGCCGGAGCGGAGGAAAAACTGAAAGTCCAGCTGCAGAACGCGACCAATACCATCGTCGGCAATCATGAATTCAGCGATTTTGTCAATACCAATCCGGAGAATCTTCGTTTTGAGGAGATCGAAGGAGAAATTGCGGCGGCGCTGCGCCAGCAGGCGGCAGAAAATTACGGTGTGGATGTGCGACTGGCCGGCATCAAGCGTCTGATGGTCCCTGAAAAAGTGACCCAGGATGTCTTTGAGCGAATGAAGGCCGACCGCAAGGTTAAAACCGATACGATTGTGGCCGCGGGCAATGCGGAAGCCGACCGAATCCGCAGCGATGCCGAGGCCAAACAGAAGGAACTGTTGGCGGTAGCCGACAGTCAGGCCCAGGCCATTCGCGGAGCCGGCGACGCCGAGGCCGCCCGATACTACAAAGACCTCGAAGCCGATCCGCAATTGGCAATGTTTCTGCGGGATCTGGAGGCCCTGAAAAAGATTCTTAAGGAACGCACTACGCTAATTCTCGGAACGGATGTCGAGCCGATCCAATTACTCAAAGAAATGCCGAACCTGGAAATCAAACAACCCTAATCGGACAGGCCTGTAAAATCTATGGACCCAAATTCTTCTCAACTCAGTCAAACAGAACATAGTCTGCCGAAATATGAGGAACTGAATGCCGGTCAGAAATCGCTGGCTGATGCGCTTCGGCTCAGTTTTGGAATCCTGAAACTGATTATGGCGGCTGTGGTGGTATTGTTTCTGGCCAGCGGATTTTTCAGCGTAGAACCCAATGAAGAGGCCCTGGTGCTGATCTTTGGAAAAGTACAGGGGCAGGGAGACAGCCGGATCCTGGAACCGGGCTATCACTGGACTTTTCCCGAGCCGATCAGCGAAGTGATTCGGATACCGGTTAAAGAAGTGCAGAGTCTGTCAATCCAGTCTTTCTGGTTTTTTGAAACTGAAGCGGAGAAACTGGCCGGCGGCAGAAAATACGCCTATGGGGGGCTCAATCCTATTCAGGACGGCTATTGCCTGACCCGCAATGAACCCGTGGCGGAGATGAAAGGATCCGATTACAACATCGTGCATTCTTTATGGACCGTGACTTATTCGATTAGTTCTCCGGTTCGTTTTTTTGAAAATTTTTATATTGAATCGCGCAAGCCCGGCGAATCGTTTATGGAAGTGGCCTCGCGTACGGTCAATCCGGTTATTGAAAGTCTGACTTCCGATGCCGTTGTCACCACTCTGGTTCGCTACAGCATCGATGATGCCATTCGCAGTCGTATTGGAATCGCCGAACGGGTAGGCCATGTACTTCAGAATAAACTGGACGCGATAGAAAGCGGGATCCAGATTGATGATGTCCGTATCAATCGTATTACCTGGCCGCTTCAGGTGGACGATGCCTTCCAGGCCTCTAGCCAGGCGGCTAATAAGCGCGATCAGTCCATTGCCGACGCCCGCGCGTATAAAGAAAAGCTGCTGACCGATACGGCCGGCCCGCGCGGCGAGGCCATTCTCGAATCGCTGAAGAATCCGGATCTTTCGCAGCAGCAGCAAGAAGAACTGGTCGCCCAGCTGGGCGGACGGGTCCAGGGGGTGATTTCTCAGGCCCGCGCCTACCGAACCAGCGTCGTGGCGGATATTAAGGCCTCCGCTGAGTATCTGAGGAGTCTGCTTCCTGAGTATCAACGTCGGCCGCAGCTGGTCTTGCAGAAGATTTATCAGGATGCGATTGAGGAGATTTTAGGGACGGTGGATGAAAAGATTTTTGTGCCGCCCGGAGAAAATCAGGGCCGTGAAATCCGGGTTCTGGTTAATCGGGAATTAAAGCCGCAAAAATCGACGGCCGCAGCAGAAAAAAAATAATCCGATTCGCGAGAGGATTGAATGGTACATAAGCATATTGGAATCGAAAGTTTTGAAATGGAGCAGGAGCACGGGCATAGCCATGCGCATGATCTGGTCGCCGATCCGACTCACGGAAAACAGACCCGGGTGGGGTTGGCGGTTCTTGGAACTCTGACCGGCAGAGTGCTGCTGCTGAGCAGTTCGATCTCTCATGTTCGCTGGCTGTACGGACCGGGCGATCTGAGCCAATTGGTGGCGTTTGTGGGGGCGGTTCTTCTGGGGCTTCCGGTCATTGTTCATGCGGTGCGGGGCTTAATTCACGGCCATATGCACATGGATGAACTGGTGGCGCTGGCGATCATCGCCGCTCTGGCGGCGGGGAAATATTTTGAAGCCGGTGTAGTGGCCTTTATCATGCTGATGGCGGAACTGATGGAGACTCGAACCGCGCTGGGAGCGCGGGCGTCGATTGAATCGCTGATTAAGCTGACTCCGACCACAGCGCTGCTGCTGGGACCCGACGGCAGCGAAACCGAAGTGAAGGTCAGCATGCTCAAACCGGGCGACTGTGTGCGGGTGCGGCCGGGCGACAATATTCCCGCCGACGGGCAGGTTCGAGAAGGACTAAGTTCGGTCAATGAGGCGACCATTACCGGCGAATCGCTGCCGGTTGATAAGGTGGCCGGGATGCAGGTTTTTGCCGGTACGACCAGTCTGACCGGCGTGCTGGATATTGAGGTGACCAAGGCGGGGCGCGATACCACGCTGGGCAAAGTCCAGGAATTGATTATTGCCGCCGAAAAAACACAACTGCCCATCATGCGAATGATTGACCAGTACGTCAAATGGTATCTGCCGACGATTCTGATGGTCAGCGGTATTGTGTATTTCTTTACGAAGGATTTTGAAAAGACGATTTCCATTCTGGTCATTTCCTGCCCTTGCCCGATCATTATGGCCACGCCCACGGCAATGGTAGCGGCGCTTTCGGCAGCGGCTCGGCTGGGGGTGCTGATTAAAAACGTATCGCTGCTGGAAATTGCCGGGA
>JAKJEN010000147.1 GCA_022705405.1 Planctomycetota bacterium
GTTTTTGAAGAATTTGAAAAGCAGTTTTCGGAACTGTCCCGGCGGGCGGGTAAGAAGCAGTATCTGGTTCCTTATTTTATCAGCGGCCACCCCGGATGCAGGCCGCAAGACGCCCTGAAATTGACCGAATATCTGGTCGCCAGAAATTGGAGGCCGCGTCAAGTGCAGGATTTTGTGCCGATTCCGCTGGCTCTGGCTACGGCTATGCATGTTTCCGGCCGGTCGTCCAGTGGAAAAAAAATTCATATCCCGCAGGGTATAACTGAAAAAAAGCTCCAAATGGCCTTACTTCAGTATTATGACAGGAGAAACTGGAAGCAGATTGAAAACTTTCTTTCCTCACAAGGCAAACATCAGTTGCTGGCTCGAATTCGGCATGCTCAGAGCCGAGCAGGCCGCAAACGAAAGTGAATGCCAAAATCCCTCTGTCCTGCATAAACGGTAAAAGGCCTATAATACACAGACTAAAATGAAAAAAACTGTATTTATTTAAACTTTTTTAGAATGATGCTTGATTCATTTTGTCAAAAGGGGTATATTGAGACGAGCGTGTTGCTGTGAAATTAGAAAACATGCAAACATGGCTTCGGAGATGAGGTTGCGATGAACCAAGAGTTTTTTGAAGAAAAACTCGATGAGTTAGTGCGTGAACTGGGTTCTTTACCCGATCCGGCCCACCAGAAACTCCTGCAAATCGCCCATGATCACAAAAATAGCCAGAAAAAATTAAAAAATAGTATCCGCTCACTTCAGGAATCTCTGGATTATCTACGGATTAGCGTCAAATATCTGATGTTTGATCTGGAGGCCACACGTCGGGAAAATACGTATCTCAAACGCCTCCTTGAAGATCACTGATCGGAAGGATTCTGAATCTAAACCTTCTTATCCTTCTTGAAAAGAAGACTGTTGTCGTTTTTTAGCTCCTGCTTTTTTCTCTATTTACAAAAGTGAGCAAATCTTTTTGTCGATAGAAATAGTGTAAAATTCGTCATAGAATGAGTTTTATGCCGTTTCCTGAACAAATAACCGGAAAAAGGACTATAAATCTATAGAAAAACGATCTAAGTTGGGTCGTCAATCCGGTTTGACATCTGGGTTGTTAATGTTAGAATAAAGTATTCCGTTTGGGAAATATACGGAGATTCAGGATAGAAAAGAGGTAAAATATGTTTGAGCGATTTACGGATCGTGCACGCAAAGTAATGGCTTTGGCAAACCAGGAAGCTCAACGATTTAATCATGAATATATTGGAACTGAGCATATTCTTCTGGGACTGGTCAAGGAAGGCAACGGGGTTGCCGCCAATGTGCTCAAAAACATGGATGTGGATCTTAAAAAACTTCGACTGGGCATAGAAAAGTTAGTCAAGAGCGGCCCGGATATGGTGACTATGGGCAAATTGCCTCAGACGCCCCGCGCCAAAAAAGTAATTGAATATGCCATTGAAGAAGCCCGTTCTCTCAATCACAATTACGTCGGGACAGAGCACATCCTTCTTGGGTTGCTCCGTGAAACAGAGGGTATCGCCGCTCAGGTAATGATGAACCTGGGGCTTAAACTCGAAGATGTCCGCCAGGAGGTGCTCAATCTTCTTGGCGCCGGCGGCGAAGACAATACCTATAACTCCATGGGTATGAAAATGAATCCTTCGGTTCCGCAGTCAGCCGTCAAGACAAAAAGCAAAACCCCTGCACTGGATAGTTTTGGGCGCGATCTGACCGAATTGGCCGCCAAAAATGAACTGGATCCGGTCATCGGCCGACAGACTGAAATCGAGCGCCTGGTGCAGATTCTCTGCCGCCGTACCAAAAATAATCCTGTGCTTCTGGGAGAGGCAGGCGTCGGCAAAACCGCCATTGTAGAAGGTCTGGCTCAGCAGATTATCAGCCATGAAGTCCCAGAAATCCTAAAAGAAAAGCGTCTGGTCGTCCTTGACCTGGCGATGATGGTCGCGGGAACCAAATACCGCGGACAATTCGAAGAGCGAATCAAGGCCGTTATCAATGAAGTCCGGCGCGCTGCCAATGTAATTCTCTTTATCGACGAACTCCATACCCTGGTCGGAGCGGGCGGCGCCGAAGGCGCGATCGACGCTTCCAATGTCCTCAAGCCCGCTCTGGCGCGCGGCGAGGTACAATGCATAGGAGCGACCACTTTTGATGAATACCGCAAGTACGTGGAAAAAGACGCCGCGCTTGAACGGCGGTTTCAGACCATTGTGGTTGACCCGCCCAGCAAAGACGAAACCGTTCTGATCCTCAAGGGATTGCGGGATCGTTACGAACAGCATCACAAGGTTCACTTTACCGATGAGGCCCTTTATCAGGCGGTAGAATTGTCCAGTCGTTATATATCCGGCCGTTGTCTGCCGGACAAGGCCATTGACGTGATCGATGAAGCGGGAGCCCGTGTTCGCCTGAAAAATATGACTCCGCCGCCGGATTTAGCGGAGATTGAGAGCAAGATAGAAAAACTCCAGACAGAAAAAGATGAGGCCGTCCGCAATACGGATTATGAGCGAGCGGCGGCTCTGCGGGATGACATTCAGCGGATTCTTGATGAAAAAGCCGAGATCCAGAAGCAATGGCAGCAGCAGAACAACGATGTGGTCGGAGAGGTGGACAACGAGGTGATCGCTGAAGTAGTCAGCAAAATGACCGGCGTACCTTTGACCCGGCTGGAAAAGGAAGAAGCCGAGAAACTGCTGGAACTGGAGAGCGAACTGCATAAGACGGTTGTTTCGCAGGATGAAGCCATTACAACGATTGCCAAGGCGGTCCGGCGAAGCCGAAGCGGCCTGAAAGATCCCAATCGCCCGATGGGCAGTTTTATCTTCATCGGACCCAGCGGCGTAGGCAAGACTCTGCTGGCTCGGGCTCTGGCGGAATTTATGTTCGGCGATGTCGATGCCCTCATTCAAATCGACATGAGCGAGTATATGGAAAAGCACAATATCAGTCGGTTGGTCGGAGCTCCTCCCGGCTATGTGGGCTACGAAGAAGGCGGCCAGCTGACAGAACGCATTCGCCGTCGTCCTTACGCGGTGCTGCTGCTGGACGAAATCGAAAAGGCCCATTCCGATGTTTATAATATGCTTCTGCAAATCATGGAAGAAGGCCGGCTGACGGATTCATTCGGACGGCATGTCGATTTCAAGAACGTAATCCTGATTATGACCAGCAACATTGGAGCTGAATTGATTAAGAATCAGTCGGGGTTCGGATTTGGAAAGCGAACTGAACAGGCCAATTATGAAAAGATGAAGGAATTGCTCGACAAGGAAATCGAGCGGCATTTCCGTCCGGAATTCCTCAATCGTCTGGATGCGCAGATTGTCTTCCGGCCGCTTACGAGGGAAAATCTCCAGACTATCGTGGAGTACGAACTTAACAAGGTCTTTAAGCGGCTGGTTGAGCATGGACTGAATCTGGAAGTGGACTCAGCTGCCAAGGAATTTCTCATTGACAAAGGCTATAATCCGGAATTTGGAGCCCGTCCTCTGCGAAGGGCGATCGAACGGTATATTGAAGATCCTATTTCAGAGGCCCTCCTGCGCGGAAAATTCAAGGGCAAAAAGTTCATTCGAATTTCTGTTCAGGATCAGGAGCACCTGCGCTTTGAAGGGTTTGAAACAGAAGAAAAACCGGCTGCCGAAGTCGTTCATACATAGGATCCTGCCGGCAGATCAAAAAAATGCAAGCAAAGGATGGCGATGCAATGGATGGATGCATAGAGTTTTTTAAAAAAGACGCTTTTGCCGGGCATTGCGGAGTGGATTTGATCGAAGCCGGAGACGGCCGGGCTTGTGCCCGTATGGTTCTTGGGCCTGAACATCTCAATTCCGTTGGTATTGTGCATGGAGCCGCGATTTTTACTCTGGCCGATGCGGTCTTTGCCGCCGCCTCAAATTCCCACGGCCATGTCGCCGTTGCGATCAATATAAATATTTCTTATCTGAAAGCCGTCAAAGAGGGGGTTCTTACGGCGAGGGCCGAAGAAATCAACCGAGATGGAAAGGTCGGAAGTTATACAATTACCGTGACCAACCAGCAGGATGAAACGGTGGCGATTTTTCAAGGACTGGTTTATCGCAAAATTAAATAAAAGTACCGAACTAAATCTACAGAAACCTATAGATTGCCTCCGGGTTCAAAGAAAGCAGATCCTTCAATTCAGGAGAACAAACAATGAAACCACAAAATTTAAAACGTATATTTCTGGTTCTTTACTTTCTATTTGGCTTGGGGCTGGCTGCTGCCCAAACGGAACCTGAATTTTTGCCTCAGCGAATCCCGGCTCCTAAGCGGCACATAGGCAAGCAGTCCCGCCCGAGAGTGCGGCGTAGTATGTCGGATCCAAATGCTCCTCCCGCCGCCGTCCGAACAATGGCAGCAGGGACGATGCAGCAGGAAGCGCACAACCGTATTCTTGAGTGGGAAAAGAACCGCCAAAAACTGATCGGACAATTGACGGAAATTAAAAAACTGGCGAAAGAAGAAGGCGCTTCAAAAACAGTTGCCGCTCTGCAGGAATTGATCGATCAGCAAAATAAGGAACTCCAAAAGGATACTGAAGAATTGCAGAATCGGCGAATGGAAATGCAGAAACGGTATCAGGAACGGATCATCCGCAGACAGCAACAAGGCGTATCTCCTGAAGCTCACGCTGCAAAAACGCCGGAACAAACCCCGGCAGCCGGCCAGGATAAAAAACAAAGCAGCGACGCGAAAAAGAAATCCAAATAGGAAACATAAATATCTTGCTTTTGCGGGATAAACGCCAATTCGTTTGTTCCTTTTTAGAACGTCTGAACATTAACTCTTTAACCGGTATTGAGCCGATGAAAAGGTTATAATAAAACCTGAAATTGGCGGAGTGCAATTGAAACCAAACTGGTCAAAGTCGGAAATCCGGCTGCTTCGTGAGGCAAACCCGGCCAAATTGCGCAAATGGATCCGTGATTACGGGGATATCCTGCTGACCTGGCTGACAAGTCATTATCCGGTCGATCCCGAACAGGCGGCAGAGAGGACAGGCCAAATCTTTCATACGGCATTCGCTCAATTGAGCCGGTATGATCCGTCAGACAGTTCTATGTACATCTGGCTGATCCGCCAGGCCGAATCTATGTTTCCTAAAGAGGCATTTTTGCGGCCGCAGGCGCCTGCTAAGGTTCTGCGGGCCCTCGGCTCGATCGGCTCAGCCGAGATTCCAGATGCTTATTTGGAAAATCCAACAGTTATTCAGCTGGTTCAGACAGCAGTGACCGAGATGGACGAAGCGGAACGCAAGGCGCTTCTCAGGCGGTATTATCGGATTGACCCGGGAGCCGGCGCCAAGCTGGAACCGCAATTCTCTTCTGACTCGCTGGGAGATCGCCTGGTGAGGGCTCGTTATTATTTTCGGCGAAATCTGCTGGCGTGCATTTATGCTCTGCAACCCGACTTAGGTCAGTTGCCTACGGATTCCCGGATTCCAGTCCTGGAAAAAAATCTGGAGATAATCTTCCGATCTGTTCCTCCTGTATTGAAATTGCCGGACAGTTTTGTTGAGGAATTGGAAAAAAAACTTCTTCAGGAAGTTCAGCAAATTCAGACAGCAGCCATACCTGTCAAAACCGCATGGTCCGGCAGAACTCTCTGGATCGCGGTCGGAGTTGTTTTATTGGTTTTGCTTGCTGCGATTTCTTATCTTTGGCCTGGCCGGACAGAGATCGAACCGGTCTTTGGGCCAAAACCAAACAAAAATATTCAAAAA
>JAKJEN010000148.1 GCA_022705405.1 Planctomycetota bacterium
ACTTATCGGCATGTGAGGCTGTTTTTGTTTAATGATTTTCATCGGCATAAAAACGTAAATCGGTCAGTTTGAGTTAACAACATCCTCGCATATTCCTATCATCTACGAAAATGATACCTATAGTATCGTAGACAATTCGGTATTGAATCTGAATAATATCCGTATGCGCGAAAATATCCTAAAAATATTTGGACATAATGTTCAGAAATTCAGAAAAGCGAAGGGCTGGTCCCAAGAGGAACTTGCAGAAAAATCCAGTTTGCACCGGACTTATATTGGAAGCATTGAACGAAATGAGAGAAATGTCAGTTTAATCAATATACAGCGAATAGCCCATGCATTAGGAGTTCGAATAGAGGATTTACTTAAACCATGATGGTTATCTCTTATGACAATATCCTTAAAGATCATCCGTGGATTGTGACACCAAGCCAAAAGTGTATTCTTAGTCCTGATAGCGATGGTTTCTTATGTGGGCTGTTCATGACTGCTCTTTTAAATTGGGAGGTATCCGGTTTTTATGATGGAAAAATACTTCTTATAAGAGATGGCTTAAACATTGAGCAGTGTATTTTCTTAGACATGGATGTTAATCGGCCCAATGTTCGTAGCATGGGGCACCATATGGTTTTATACAATAAACGTATCGAGCATCCAAATTTTACTTATCAGAATTGTATTCAACCTAATCTACTGCGTAATTATGATGGAAATACTGATTTTCAGAAAAAATATCCATTTGGGACAATCCACCTTCTTCTTGGGTTATTGCAGCATGCCGGAGTTCTAAGTTCATTACCCGATAGAGCAATATGGCCATTACTTTTTACAGATGGTACTTGGAATAACCTATTTGGTTATACAGAAAATTGTCTTGACTGGATTGAGTATTTGAAAATTAACAATCCTTCTCATATTCTGCATTATTCAATTTGTTCAAGTCCTCATAGTGTCTACTCGATTATGAGAGGGTTAAATGATTTTTTACGAGAGAGGGATTCTTTTGATGCAAAAGGTTTCTTTCTCGAAGGAGAATATCGCCAAGGCGGCCGAAATAAACGAACAGGGGATAAATTGCGAATAACAGATTCAAAAGGTAATATTATCAATTTGGAAAAAGGTGGGAATAATAAATATCAAATTTATAGACGTGAAAAAGAACGTATAATAGGTTTTATAAATAGAATATGTGATTATATTCAAATAGAATACTGCGAAAGACAATGGCAATGGGAATGTTTTGATTTGATTGGGATGGTAAAAGGTGATTTTGAAGGATCAAAAAAACGGCTAAATAACAAAACATTTAAAGATCTTATGGATCAAAATCCTTTTTCTCTGGCCATGACGAGCGGGGGCAGCATAGAATATACATTGTTTCCTTCTTCTTAAAGAGTAAACAATAATTCCTGAGAGGCATCGATTCGAATACGTTCTTCTGCTAATTTGCAATATGTTTCTGAAATCTCGAAGCCAATATAGTGCCGTTTGAGGGTTTTTGCCGTAACTGCCGTAGAACCGCATCCCATAAAAGGATCTAAGACAATACCATCTTCAGGACAAAAACATTGTATAAAATCGTATGGAATTTTGTCCGGAAAAGGGGCGGGATGTTGTCTTTTTAAAGGATTTTTATCTCCTGCCATTAAATAATTCCAAATCGTTCCCCTGCATTTCTTTTCATTAATAGATCTTCGTACAGTAGAATTTGTTTTGCCGTCTGTTCTCCGGTTCCCGCTGCCGGACATTATTTTACCGCCATGTTTAGAGGGAATTTTCAATGGTTCCTTGTCGAAATAAAGAGGTTTTTCTCCTTTCAAAAAAATAGGCATATACTCATGATCTACTCGAAACCGTTGATTCCACCATGCACCTTCCGAGCCATGTTTTCTGTAGATTACACATTCGAATAGTTTGAATCCGATGTTGTCACACCAGTCAAGAATGGTACGAAAAGAGGTTAATGTTTTTCCAAAATTTTTTGTTTGGTCTTGAATTACCATGGCAGCAATTCCGCCGTTCTTTAAGATCCGATAAACTTCTTGGCCAGTTGCATGCAAGTCAAAATCAAATCCATTGTAATTGCGGATCCTGTCATAGGGAGGCGAGGTTACTATTAAATCAACGGAGTCCTCAGGCATCTCCTTCATTCCTTCTATGCAGTTCTGGCAAAAAATCTTATCAATAAAATAATCAATATTTTTCATTTTCTCGGTTTTTCCATTGCTGGACACTAAATATTTCTAAAGGAAATCTCATCTTAACAAATACCCAAATGCTTTCAAGCACAATATTTCCGACATCCCCCATCGACATATAAGATTGCCATCTTTAAGACGTTCATACACCACACTGTGGTCTGGAGCAGTCAGATAAACCAACGAACTGACGGTATTCTGATAATGCTAAAATATTCTCCGAGTTAACATAATCAACTCCAACGGCAGATTGCAAACGGTTAGCATAACATCGACTTCTATGGTCAATTTTTGTTTTGAGCCGGTTGCTGGCAACAATGTTAGCAGGCCTATAGCGCTGTCTGGTAGTACTCGTTCGAAAATATATGAAGCAAAAAAGATGGTTTTATCCGGAATGAATCGGTCGACCAGACGCTGAACCATAGATCCGATCTTTCTGAGATTGCTTTGAATGAATGTCTGTTTCATAGGTTCCGTTTTGCATTGTCTATACTGGATTTGTTCACAACCTGTTATTATTATAAAATTTCGCCGTTATTCTTCAAGATAAAAAGTCAAAACCTGTGTGTTTTTCCGGTTCTGTATTTGTCAGAGTTTTCGGAAATTGAGGATTTCAAACCTCTTGCGTTTTGGACGGAAAGGCCGTATGATACTCGGCTTGACCGGCAGTCCGGGTACAGTCGGCCAATACAGCAAAATTCGTATACTGTTGAGAAGGGATAGACATGGGTAGAGGCGACAAGAAGACCAAAAGAGGCAAGATCAACCGGGGCAGTTTCGGGAAAACCCGCCGTCCGGCCGGACGCAAACTCAAAGTGCGGCTGGTTCCCCCGCCGATCGTGAACAAGCCGGCGGCCAAAGCAGATCCGCAGCCGGCTGCACAACCCGCTCCGGAACCGCCGGCCGCTGACGCTGCCCAGTAAACCAGAAAATATCATCTGTTTATCGCCGCAGGGACGGTTCGCCCGTCATCTCTGCGGCCCGCTTATTTTCCGCTGATGATGAATATGGATCCCAGCCGCGTCAACACACCCTGTTATCTGATTGATCTGGGCCTGCTGCAAGGCAATCTTGAGATTCTGAATTCTGTCTCGCAGCGGACCGGATGCAGGATTTTGCTGGCGCTGAAGGGCTTTGCCGCCTGGAGCGCCTTTGGTTTGTGCCGCCAATATCTTCACGGCGCTGCGGCCAGTTCTCTTCACGAAGCCAGATTGGCCGCCGAATATTTTCAAAAGGAAGTCCACCTCTGCGCTCCGGCCTATCGAGACGATGAAATGGCCGACTACCTTCAAATTGTCGATCACATCGTCTTTAATTCTCATACTCAATGGCAGCGGTTTAAAGAGCAGGCGCAGAAGGCCCCGCGCCGGATCGAGTGCGGCCTTCGCATTAACCCCATGCATTCGGAGGTCAAGACAAAGATCTATGACCCCTGCGCCCCCGGTTCGCGTCTGGGCATTCCGCTTAGTCAGTTTCGCCCCGACCGGCTGGAGGGGATTGACGGCCTGCATTTTCATACCCTCTGCGAGTTGAACGCCGATTCCCTGGCCCGTACGCTGGCGGCTGTCGAAAAACAATTCGGCCAATATATTGGACAGATGAAATGGATGAATTTCGGCGGCGGCCACCACATCACCCGCCCCGATTACGATATCGATCTGCTCTGCCGGCTGATTACCGACTTTGCCGCCCGCTTTCCGAATCTGCAAACGATCTATCTGGAACCCGGCGAGGCAATTGCCCTAAACGCCGGTTTTCTGATCGCTTCCGTTCTGGACATCCTGCACAACGAACTGGACATTGCGATTCTGGATACCTCAGCCGCAGCGCACATGCCCGATGTACTCGAGATGCCCTATCGGCCCGCTATCACCGGAGCCGGTTTGCCCGGCGAAAAGAAGCATACATATCGGCTGGCTGGTCCAACGTGTCTGGCCGGCGATGTAATCGGAGATTATTCTTTTGACCGGCCGCTGCGCACCGGCGACCGGCTGATCTTTCACGATATGGCTCACTATACAATGGTCAAAAATACCATGTTCAACGGCATCAATCTGCCCGACATTGTCCTTTTTGACCCAAACAAAGACCAATATACCATCCAGCGCCGTTTTGACTACGAGGATTTCAAATCCCGCCTCTCCTGATCGGAAGGTTCCGAATTTATTTCCCGTTGACAAAGAAAACATGCTATAATAGGGCCATGGTCGGCTTATACAAATATCTGATCCTGTATCTCCTGATTGCAGGCCAGGGACTGGTTCCTGTTTTTCAGGCAAGCCCTGAATCCAGGGAGCAGGCCTCCCCTCAATCCCTGAGTTTCTGCCTGCCGGATGCCATGCCGGCGGTTTCGGTTTTTCACAATCCAAGGACCTCGAAAAGTAGCGGGCCGTCCCAGTTCCTTTCGTTTGCCGATCTTTCCGGAGTTTTATCTCTTTCGATCTCCAGTGAAACCTCCGGCCTGGCCTTTGCGACGGCCGTCAAACCGCTGCGTTTTCATTTTTTCAATACCCTCCTGTCCCTCGGCTGCCTGCTGACGGTGTGATTTCTGTAGTCTGATCGTCTTTTCGGCAGGGCCGCCGTCGGCCCGTGATTCATTGAGTCTGCGCCGCGCCCTTCTTTGCGGCGGCAAGGTTATTGAATTTGGAGCGTATAAAAATGACAGAAAAAACTTCCGCACAAAATCCGATTGAACATATTCGTCAACTGCTGAAAGCCAAAGAATATGAAAAGGCCCTTTTATACGTCGATCAGGTCGGCCAGAATAACAGCCCGATGAAAAACGCCCGAGGCGTTTGCCTGCTGCGTCAGGGAAAAATCGAACCGGCCCTAAAACTGCTGCGCGATCTGAATTTCGCAGGGCAGATCTGCATCCCTTCCGATACGCCGCCGCTGTACCAGGCCAACTATGCCACTGCACTGCTGATGAAGGGGTACAATCAGGAGGCGTTGGAAATCTTATCCGGCCTGAAAGCCAGGCAGCATCCCTATGTTGCGGCGATGCATGAAACCATTGCCGAATGGAAGCGGGGCCTGAATCCTTTCCAGCGCCTGGGCTGCCTGCTGAGATTGTATCCGCGCAAGCCCGTCTCTTTGAAATACCCGCCCGGCAGTCTGTGATCTTCCGCGGCGTTAAAAAAATCTATTTCCGATTCTCAGCGGCCAATGTGCTGGTATCTTTTATCCGGATTTATCGCCGCCTTTGGAGTTTGGCCAGCAGACGCAGGATTTCCAGATACAGCCACACCAGCGTCACCAGCAGGGCGAACGCCGCATACCATTCCATGTATTTGGGCGCTGCGGCCGCGGCGCCGTTTTTGATAAAATCAAAGTCCAGTACCAAATTCAGGGCCGCGATAACGACGATAAATACACTGATTGCGATGCCCAGCGGCCCGCTGCCGTGAATCAACGGCACGCCGATGCCGAAAAATCCGAGAAGAATGGATATAAGATAAAACAGGCAGATGCCGCCG
>JAKJEN010000149.1:0-5256 GCA_022705405.1 Planctomycetota bacterium
CCTGATCCAGAATGCCCAATTCTTCCGCCAGACCGGCGCCGCTCGGGCCAAAACAACCCAGCCCATGGGCCTCATCTACAATCAATTTAGCATTGTGGCGATTTTTCAGTTTCACCAGCGCTGCCAGATCGGCGCAATTTCCATCCATCGAAAAAACACTTTCGGTGACGATATATTTATGCCGATATGCGGTATTGGACAGGTATTTTTCCAGCCGATCCGTTTGATCGGTCCGATACGTGCGAAATTCCGCTTTGCTGCAGCGGACGGCATCAAGTATCGAGGCGTGGTCAGCGTGATCCATCAAAACCAGATCGTCTTTTTGCGGCAGGGCGGTCAGGAGGGCCTGATTGGCCGACCAGCCGGAAGAACAATACAGGGCGCTTTGTTTGCCGGTCCATCGGGCAAATTCGTTTTCCAGTTCCGTATGAGGGGGCATAGTGCCGCTGATCAAACGCGAGGCCGCGGCTCCAAAGCCGTATTTTCGGATCGCTTCTATGGCCGCTTCGATAACCCGGGGATCGTCCGCCAGGTTCAGATAGTTATTGCTGCAAAAAAGAATCTTATCTTGACTGGGTTCGTCGGCCGTTCGGATAACCGCTCCCTGAGTCGAACAAATCTGCCGAAGGCAGCGGAAGAGATTTTCGTCCCGCAGGCCGTCCAGTTCTTTTTGCAGTTGTTCAAAATCCGACATCGATATTTTCCTGTTGAATTGAGTTTTGTTTTGAGACATAGTATAACAACAAAATAAATGATTGAATAAGAAATTTGGTATCTATGGGCATTTATGATCGGGATTATGTGACCGACCGCAAGTATGATGGCGGCGGCGGGATGTTGAGGATGGGCGGCGGACTTCAGAATACGCCCATTGTCAAATGGCTGCTGATTACCAATTTTACGGTCTTTATCCTGACGCTCTCAGAGACTCTTAAGGCCCATTTTTTTACTTGGGGAGTTGTATTTCCGCAAAACTGGTTCTGGATCGCACAGATCTGGCGTCTGGTGACTTACCAGTTTTTACATTGGGATGCTTTTCATTTTCTGTTTAACATGTTCGGCTTATTTTTCTTTGGCCCGATTCTTGAGCGCCTGTGGGGCAGTCGAAGTTTTTTGCGTTTTTATCTGATCAGCGGGGCTGCCGGAGGAATGGTATACCTTCTGCTGGTGATCGGCAATGTTTTGCCGGCCGGCCCGATGGCTGGGGCATCCGGAGGAATCTATGCAATTTTTATGGCTGTGGCTGTTTTGTATCCTCGAATGATGGTCTTGATCTATGGGATTATACCGGTACGAATCGGATATCTCGTGATTTTTATGATCATTGTCAGTTTACTGAAATTTACTTTTAACCAAAACGCAGGCGGCGAAGCCGCCCACCTGACAGGCCTTGCGGCCGGAGCAATTTATGTGCTCTATAAGCCGCGGTTTACGATGTTCCGGCTTGAACGAAAAAAGGGAAGCTGGGCAAAAAAAATTGAGCAGGATCGACAATTTGAAGCCGAGGTAGATCGGATTTTGGAAAAGGTAAACCGGGAGGGTATCGGAAGTTTATCTGAGAAGGGAAAAAAAGTTCTTCAGGAGGCGACCCGTCGAGAGCAGATGGCAAGCCGACGATGATAGAAAAAGCCGGTTTTGTCCGGTTTTTTCTTGAGCAAACCAAGTCATTTAATTCCAGTTGATTTTTTCCTCTTGCGAGGTCAGTTCTTTAACATGGTCGTTTACGGCCTGTTCTTTAGCGCCTTTGAGTTTGACGACCTCGGCCTGCCGCTTCTCTAATTCTTTTTGAAGGCGTTTAAGCCGTTTTTCCAACTCCTGGTACTGCAAAGTCTTTTTCTGAACGATCAGATCGAACCGTCGGGAGACAAGTTCCCTGAGGTCTCGAATATACTGTTCTTTTTCAGCTCCCTGGGCATTTCGTATTTTTTTGATCAGTTCATCCCGCTGTTTCTGGAGAACCAGGTCTTCCTTAAGTACCTGGGCCAGTTCGGGGTTGTTCTTTTCCGCTTCGAGGATAGGGTCATATTTGCGACGGGCTTCCATCACTTGGGTAAAATATGTGACCGGTTCCTTGTCTTTGATCTGAGCCAGTTCGCCGGCCAGCTCCGGATTGTTCTTTTCGAGCCACTGGATAAATTCATCATGACGCCGCTGAAAATGTTCGGCCCACCGTCCGCCGCGTCCGCCTTCCGGTCCTGATCTCTGGGGATAAAAACCCTGCGGACCTTCAGGACCTCCCGGTCGGGGCTGAGGCGGCTGCATCTTCTGCAATTCTTCACGCAGCTGCTTTTGAAAGATTTCCGGATTTTCCTGCTGAAGTTTGCGCAATTGCTCCGCACGCTGGGGGTTATCCTGCTCAAGGCGGTTTAGAAAACCTTCAATGCGCCGCAACGACCACGGATCTTCCAGCATAAGCGGTTCTTCATCCGTCCAGATATCAGGGGTCTTTAATTCAGCACAAAAAGCAATAAAGCCAAATCCCGCAAACCATATCGCTGCACCAAACAGGATCCATTTTGATTTTAAAACAACGGATATATCCATTTTTTAACCTTTCCAGAAATCGCCGGCGGCTACTCGATCCATCTCTTCAATTTCCTCAACGGCCTCGGACTCCCAAGAACCGGTCCAACCGGCGGGTTGAACCGTATAAATCTGTTCCGAAATTTCATCCAGATTGGAGACCATCATTTCAACGGGCTGTTCAGAGAAAAAGGCCTGTATCATGGCGGATTCTAACCGGGCTTCAGCCGGAGGCACAATATGCTGGAATAAAATCAGCCCTACGCCGATCAGAACGCAGGCCGCAGCCGCCGAGATCAGCGACCGCAGCATTTGTGTTTTTCTGCGGCGTCTCATCGCCTGCCGAACTACCTCCTCCTTGATCTGTTCGATCCGTTCAATCCGAGGCACAGGCCCTTTAAAAGAAGCGAGCATGCGGTCGGTTTCTTCGATATCGCTGAGGATTTGCCGGGCCTGCAATTCGGAATAAAACATGCCCAGCAAATCATTTAGTTGTTTTCGGGTTTCCTTCATTTGGGTTTTCCATCCATTCTTTCAGTTTTTTAAGACCCCGGTGAACCTTTGAAAGGGTTGTTCCAATCGGCTCGGATCGCATTTCCGCCAGTTCCTTAAAACTCAGGTCTCCGTAAAATCGCAGCATAATCAATTCGGCTGTTTGGGGATCCAGATTTTTCAGGCCCTGCTGGAGACGATCTGATATCTCGCCATCGGCGCCTCTCTCCGGGCCGTCTTCCAATTCCAGCAGACGGGCTTTTTCTTCAAGCAGCCGCTTTTGCCGGTATTGTTTTCGGAGACGGTCCCGAAACAGATTGGAAGCGATGGTAAAAAGCCATTTTTCAAAAGAGCCACCTTCAAAAGAGCTGATTTTTTCAACCAGCCGGATGTACAATTCACTGAGCAACTCTTCGCTGCTGTCTCGGCTGCCGGTCAGCCGATAAAAATATCCATAGCAGCGAGCCGAATACAGATCGACCAGCCGACCAAGTGCGGCCGAATTTCCCTGCCGGCATTTTAGTAATAGTTCGGCAATTTCCGGCTGATCGCTCATTCAGATTTCAACCAAATTCCATGGTACAAGACGTCTTTAACCCGGCATCTATTGCCGAAAACGTGAAAAAAAGTGAATACAGAGAAACGAAAAGCGGCTTGGCGACTTCAGAGATCCAGATATAACTTTTATGAAAGAAGATTATCGGCCGATTAGTACGCGGGATCTTCTGGATTTTCCGGATCTATTTTCCAACTTTCCGATTCGTCCAGATCCTCCAATTCCCGTTTGACATATTTGAGGATTTTGTCTTGTATTGGTCCCATTTTTTCTTGCCAGGCAGTCATTCCCCGATACATGGAAACCAACAAATCGAGACGTAATAATTGCCATTTCACAAGACATTCCGGCTCTTTTATATTAATAAATGGATCGCAATGAAATATCCGCCGCCCATTAGGATCGATCTCAAACAATTCACAGTCTTTGCACAGAATCATCATTTCTCCTAAAAAAAACACTTCCTTCCTTGATTTTAACGCCCAACTCCTTATAGTATACGCACAAGAAACCAATTTAGAAAGTAATTTTCGGGAGTGATGCATGGCAAAATCAAGACGCAGGCGCAAAATAGGCAGCAAGAAACGTCGTGCCCGCTGGAAAGTACGAAATAAAATTAGCTGACCTGCGCGAATCCGCCGCAGGACACAGGCCTGCAAGGTGGTTTTTAAGGTCAAGAATATGCGGAATAGAATCGTGTTTTTGATTCGTTTCGCATTTCTTATAATCAGAAGATAAATCCCAGGCGATGAAACACTGCAACATTACATTTCTGCCGGAAGGGAAAGTTATTGCTATTCACCAGGGGGCCAGTCTTCTGGAGGCAGCTGGTCAGGTCGGAATCATTTTAAACAGCCCTTGTGGAGGGCAGGGAATCTGCCGGAAATGCCGAGTTCTGATTGGCAGAGCAAAAGAGCCGGCTTTGGCCTGTCAAACCAAGGTGTTTGAAGATCTGGAGGTATGGATTCCACCGGAAAGCCGATTTATTCGCCAACAGATTCTGGAGCATGGAATCCGTCGAGAAATGACGGTATCTGCAAGGATATGTAAAAAATTTCTCCCCTCCCCTCCCGCAACGCCGGAGGATGTGCTTCAAAATCTTTCTGACTCTTTGGCAGCGCAGGCGACATTGCATTCGGAAGTTTTTTGGGATGAATCGCGGTTAGCCAGCCCTGGAGGGCTGACGGCGGTACTTGTCTTGACCGGTAATAACTATGAGCTTTTGTGCCTTGAATCCGGAGATACCCAAAATATCCTGTATGGGGTCTGTGTGGATATCGGCACAACGACCCTGGTTTTGCAGTTACTGGATCTTCTGTCGGGTAAGATTCTGCAAACGGCCTCTTCAGCCAATCCGCAAATCCGATATGGAGATGATGTGATCGGCAGGATTCAACATGGACAGACCAAAGAAGGACTCGGACAACTTCATCAATGCCTGATCCAGCGTCTGAATGAATTGATCGCAGAGGTGTGCAGGAAGCAGGGGATTGACTCTGAACAAATTTATGAGATGACGGCCGTAGGCAACACGACCATGCATCATCTGCTGCATGAGTATCCGGTTGTTCAGCTGGGACAGATTCCTTATAACGCCTATTCCATTGCAGCCGAAGACCGCAATGCAAAAAAGTCAGGAATCCGAATTCATCCTGCCGGACGGCTTTATACGCTCGAAAATATCG
>JAKJEN010000149.1:5266-5618 GCA_022705405.1 Planctomycetota bacterium
TTGCCGCCGCTCTGGCCGCAGGACTGGATACGGCAAAGCAGGTCTGCCTCCTGGTCGATATCGGCACCAATGGGGAACTTGTGCTGGGCACAAAAGATCGGCTTGTCTCAGCCAGCTGCGCAGCCGGACCGGCTTTGGAGGGCGCACGAATTCTATTTGGAAGTCGGGCAGAAGACGGGGCCATTCAAAGAGTTCTTACGAATGATCAAGATCTCATTTTGGATGTAATCGGATCGATTCCTGCAAAAACCATTTGCGGCAGCGGCCTTATTGATGCTGTAGCAACGATGCTGGATCTTGGCGTTATTGGCTCAAATGGAGGGTTTTCTGAGAAAAAGACACTGGAAAGCAG
>JAKJEN010000014.1 GCA_022705405.1 Planctomycetota bacterium
GCAGGGCAAAGAAGACAGCGGCCAAGCTCTGCTTGAATTCTAAAATGCCACCAGTTTTAACTGGTGGTTCTTTACTTTTCGTCTTTCGGATCGACTGGCCCACCGCCCTGGTTGCCCTGGCGACCTATCCGGTGTACCTGTTTTTCTTCAATAAATTCAGATCGAGCATCCGGGAGGCCACTACCCGCATTCAGGATGAGCTGGCTGCGATGGCCGGCCACATGAGCGAGCGGATCTCCGCCAGTACGGTTATCCATGCCTTCGGGCGTGAAAAAACAGAAAAACGGCAATTTCGCCGGCAGTCTGAAAAACTTTTTTCTATCAATATGCAGCGCATCCTGATGCAGGGGGCCAATCAGGCGGTCACCGGAACCCTGATGGGCGTCGCTCCGATGCTCGTAGTTTTCATCGGCGGACTGCGGGTCATTCGGGCACAGATGACCGTGGGCGATCTGATCGCCATGATGATGTATCTGGGGCCGCTGTACCTTCCGATGCAGCGATTTTCGGAATTGAATGTGGTGCTGGCCAATGCCCTGGCGGCTCTGGATCGGATCTTTCAAATCATGGATGAACAGCCCGAAATCGTGAACGCTCCGGACGCAGTGGACTTGCCCGCCGTTCGGGGCCAGGTTCAGTTCGATCGAGTATCCTTTCAGTATGAGCAGGACTGCCCGGTGATTCAGGAGGTCAGTTTCACAGCGGCCGCCGGAAGACGAATTGCGCTGGTAGGCCCCAGCGGCTCCGGCAAGAGCACCATTGTCAGCTTGATTCCCCGTTTTTATGATGTGCAGAAAGGACAGGTTCTAATCGACGGGATCGATGTTCGCCGAATCAAGATCCAGTCGCTTCGCAAATCGATCGGGATGGTTCTTCAGGATCCGGTTCTCTTTAGCGGAACCATCCGCGATAATATCCTGTACGGAAACCCGATGGCCTCCGATCAGCAGGTGCTGGAAGCCGCCCGAGCCGCCCATGCGCTGGAATTTATCGAAACCCTGCCGGCCGGTTTTGAAACCGAAGTGGGAGAGCGCGGTCTGCTTTTGTCCGGAGGCCAGAAACAGCGAATCACGATTGCCCGTGCGTTTTTAAAAAATCCCGCCATCCTGATTTTCGACGAGGCCACCAGCTCTTTGGATTCCCAGTCGGAACAATGGATTCAACTGGCCATGGAGAAACTGGTCGAAGGGCGCACAACCTTCATCATTGCCCATCGTCTGTCCACCGTCATCCATGCCGACTGGATTTTGGTTTTGCTGAACGGACGCATTATTGAACAGGGAACCCACGACCAGTTGCTTCGGCAGGAGGGACTGTATCGCGATTTTTACCGCAGACAGGTGGAATCGACCCAGGTCAATCTGCTGGATTTTCATCCAATGCTGTAAACCTCTGGGAAGACGCCTTCCGGCAAGAATCGTGAATTGATATCCGCCCTGATATGGTATTAGAGATCTTGTTTTGAAAAATTTCTTGCTATTTTGAGGATTTTTGGTATAGTGTATGTAGTTAAAAGGAAATCAGGACATGCCCTGTCGGATTATCATCTTGGCGGGCTCTTAGTTTGAGAATAAACAAGTTGTGTGATTGTTTTGTTCTTTGAGTTTGGGGACTTGCCGGAAAACTTAGAATTTGTTTTATAACATCGGAAGCGGCCTCCTCAGGTCGGTCGTTGAATTCGGAAAGAGAGGGTAAAATCATGTCTGGAAAAGCATGGATCATTATTTGGATGTTTACAGTCTGTTTTTTTTCTGTCTATGGTGCCGATGGCAGCTTACTCTGGGACGAAGGGGGCGTGCCGATTACTCTCAACGGGACCTCGCAATACAATTTTGACATCGCCACAGATCAAAACGGCGGACTCTTTTTTGCCTGGGAGGCGGACAATGGTTATGAAATTGCCCTTCAAAAAATCGATTATACAGGAGAAACCGGGGACCTGTATTCTTTTCCCGGTCCGGCCTGGGGCAGCGCGGTGATTCTGTCTTCCGGACTTTCCGGAGGCAACCAGAATCCGGATGTTATCTCGGATAATGCGGGCGGGGCAATCGTGGCCTGGGTGGAAAAAATCAGCAGTACACCGATAAACACATGGGTCTATAAGGCCCGTCGGGTCAATGGCAGCGGCGCTGTCCTATGGGCTGCCGCAACCTCTCTAACCAGCTCTTATATGGATGTTGCCACCAGTCAGCCCAAGCCGATCCTGGTCAGCGATGGAGGCAGCGGCGCCTTCGCAGCTGTCCAGAGCGACGGCTCTTGTCACGTAGTACACATCCGCAGCGATGGAACGCTTAGCGGCGGCCTTGACGGCGTGGATCTGGGGTTTAATCTGGGAGTCGCCGCCTCTGACGGAGCCGGCGGTGTGATTGTGGCCGGTCTCAATGGGCTGTCGGTTATGGCCGGCCGGGTAATTCTGGAGGGCGGAACTGTTAAATCAATCTGGACCCCCGGCGGGGCCGCAGTGGGCAGTACGACTGCCGTCGCAACAGCGATTCATGCTGTCGCCGACGGGGCCGGCGGAGCAATTGTATCCTGGAATGCATCAAACAATGTTCGGATTCAACGGCTAAGCGGCGGCGGTGCGGCATTGTGGAACTCAGGCGGCCTGGAACTGGTGTCTTCGGCAGCTGTCGGCGGCGTGTGGACGTTTGGCATTACCTCCGATGTCTGTTCCAACGGCGCCGAAGGGGCCTTCGCCGTCTGGACTGACTGGAGAAATGAGCCGAGTACTGGCGCAAATTGCGACATCTACGCTCAACATATCAATTCTGACGGCCAGATCGTCTGGAGCCAGTACGGCGTGCGGATCAATTCGCTGACTCCGGGCTCTCAGCGCTATCCTGTAATTTGTCCCGATGCTGTCGGCGGCGCCATTGCCGCCTGGCAGGATTACTACGGACTCAGTTATAACATTCGGGCCTGCCGCATCAACGCCGCCGACGGATCCAGAGACTGGTCGATCTGGGCGATCAATGACGATGTGCCCCCTTCCACCCCCGGCGCCGATCAATTGTATCCCAAGATTCTCTTCGCCGCCGATGGTCCGTCTCCGCAGGGCGCAATCCTTGCCTGGAAAGACAAGCGGGCGGCGCGGGCCAACTACTGTCAAAAAGTGGAGATTGATACGGCCGTTGCGCCGCTGTCCCCGTCCAACCTGTCGGCGGCTCTTACCTCATCGCAGATTCATCTGACCTGGAAGGATAATTCGGCCAATGAAGCCGGTTTTCGGATCGAGTATAAAAAATGGCGTCGGTATTCCTTTGAACCGACGGAGTGGACGGTTTTGGATACAACCGGCCCCGATGCGATGTCCTATCAGGTGGATGAGGCGTCGAATAATTATTATTACAAGTTTCGGGTTTGTTCCTTCAACACGTATGGAGATTCGGCCTATTCCAACGAGGCCTCTATCTTGGTGGGGCTTCTTCTCAACTGGATCAATATCCATTGGCCCAATGGCGGGGAGTCTTTGGCCGTTGGAGCCGAAAGACAAATCAGATGGTCTTCGAGCAGCGGAATTACTAAAGTGACGATTGACTATTCCATCGACGGCGGGAGCCACTGGATCTATCCGCCGATTGCAGCGGGGATTTGGAATACCGGTTCCTATCTCTGGAATGTTCCGGCCACGCTCAGCGACCATTGCATCTTGCGGATTCGGGATACCAGCGGCTCTGTGTATGATCTCAGCGACCAGCCCTTCCGAATTGTGCCGGCCGGGCCTGATTTGATCGTCGAAAAATTTTCCTGTGACCAGCAGGAGACGGCGATTCAGAAAAAAGATTTAGATTTTCATTGTACTGTACGCAATGTCGGCTCCGTCGCAGCCGACGGCTTTTATATTGATTTTTATTCCGACCGGGATACGCCGCCCGCTCCCCGCCAGTATGGAGACTTATATATCCACATCAGCAGTGGGTTGGCGCCGAACGCCTCTGTGGATTGGGATTTTAATTATTCATACCCGATTCATGGAAATCGGCAAATCTATCTGCAGGTCGATACGGATGAGGTTGTTCCCGAGGCCGATGAAAAAAACAATGGATGGGGGCCGCACTCCCTGAAGGTCCGTGAATTTGAGTTCATCGAGGCAACTCCGGGAACCACAAATTGGTGGTTTGGCGGCGATAATCGCAGCGGCTCGACGCGCAATATCGGATACGGGCAGAGTTTTACCCTCCCTCGCAGCGCCCATGTGGATTATGCGGGATTCCGTTTCAGTCAGCGGTTTGACTACTACGAAAACCCGGAAGGCATCGGACACGCCGTCACCCTGATTCTTAATATTCGCGCGGAAAACGGAACCATCATAAAAACAGTTGCAAAAAATCTACCCGCATCGTTTAACGGCGGCTGGGCGTTCTTTGATGTGGATGCCGACCTGTGGGCCGGGCAGACCTATATCTTCACCTTCTATCTTCAGAACGGCCATGTGAACAAGTTGATGTCATATATCTATGCTCGCCAGGATGATCCCTGGCCAAATAGCCAGGGGTATCTTCTGCATAATGCGACTCCTCCCTATGGCATGGAAGACTGGACGCTCTGGGAAACGCACCCTTGGGATTTCAATTTCCGCATCGCCGGAATTTATACAGATTTGAGCAAGGCCGATTTTACAAGGAACTATTGGGTGGATCTGGAAGATGCGGTCTGGCTGGCGGCCCGATGGCTGCGCGCTGACTGCCAACTGCCGACCTGGTGCAACCTGACGGATCTGGATTACAGCGGCCAAGTGGATTTGCAGGATCTGGATGACTGGTCTGACTGGTGGCTGTGGGACGGATACGGGCGGCCCGACCATGCATCAATTTCAGCCATGGAAGTCCAGTTGAGCACGAGCAGAATTTCTGGATCGGATGGAGTGGATTTTTGGCCCGGAACTTACTTTCTCTACAAGACCAGCGAAAACCGGTACGGCAAGTTTATCGTGGAGAACATGGAGCCGGACAATAATCATCGGATGACAATCGGATGGACTACGTATAATGCGGACGGCACGATTTATTCCACGGGAACCGGCCTGGCGATTCGGGGCACGTATTACTGTGATCTGGACGCTGGCGCAGAGACTTCTGTCGGAGCTGATTGGTTATGGGAACAGAACACTACGACAGTTCGCCACTTAGGTCCACAAAACGGAGCCAAATTCAAACTGATGTATCGGGCGCCGGAACCGTAGACCCGTTTTTCAGGAACCCGGCGCACGGTAGGTCCGCAGGGCATCCAGAAAACTCTGCATATCCTTCGGCAGCGGGGCCTCGAACGTCATCCGATCTCCTGTAGCCGGATGATTGATTTCCAGCTTCCAGGCGTGCAGAGCCGTGCGGCCCATCAGCGGATTTTCCGGCGCAGGCGCCCGATCTTCGATTTGCCAGGGATAGACGATTTTGCCGCCGTACATCTCGTCGGCGACAACCGGATGTTTGATCCAGGCCATGTGCACGCGGATCTGGTGGGTTCGTCCGGTTCTTAAATCCAGTTGCACCAGACTGTAGCCCCGGAACTTTTCCAGCGTTTCATAAATGGTGATCGCCTCTTTTCCGATATCCGGCCGGATCGCGAATTTTTCGCGTACCTGCGGATGCACCCCCAGCGGCTGATTGATGCAGTCGGCCCGCAATTGCGGTGTTCCATGCACGATGGCTATATAGGTCTTCTTGGTGGTGCGGTCAGAAAACTGGCGCGACAGCTTCCAATGCGAGGTGTCGTCTTTAGCCACCACCAGCACGCCGGTGGTATTGCGATCCAGCCGGTGAATGATCCCCGGACGCCACGGCTCACTGCCTTCTGAAAGTTCCTTAAAATGATATACGAGGGCGTTGACCAGCGTTCCGGTCTTAAATCCCCGCGCTGGATGCACAATCAGATCGGGCTGCTTATTGACCGCGATCATATAGTCATCCTCATAGAGAATCTCCAGCGGGATATTCTGCGGAACCAGTTCGGTCAGCTGCCGCGGAGGAAGAATCAGATCAATCTGATCGCCTGCGTTTAACTGGCAGCTGGGCTTGGCCGGCCTGCCGTTGACATTGACCCCCTGCTCTTTAATGATCTTTTGCAGGCGAGTGCGGCTGAAATGGCTGAAGCGACCGCACAGATATTTATCCAGTCGGCGAAATTTGAGACTGCCGCCCACTCGAAAACAGAGATGTTCTCCGGCCAGTTCCTCGGATAGATCTTCCTCGGTCTGGTCAGAAAAAATTTCCGGCTCTTCTCCGGGCGGTTGAAATGAGGGGTGTTTGTCAACCGGCTTCATACCATTACGGAGCCGCCGGCAGTTCGGGGGCAGGGACAATACTCCCTGCCGCCTCTGAGGCCGGAGATTCCTCCGCCGAGACCTCCGTCTCCTCCGCGACCGGCTCCGGAGACTTGACAAAGGTCACTTTCACGGCGTTGTCGTCCAGCGAGTCCAGACGCCGCTGGGCCTGTTCAATCACTGAGGTTCCTTCATACTCGGAGGTTTGGACAATTTTTGTATAAATCTCGCGGGCCTGATCGTACTGGCCTCCTTCTTCAGCGCACAGTCCCAATCCGAGTTCTGCCAACCCTCGCAATGTCGGTGTCTGGGCCTTTTCAAGGGCCTGTTCGCAGGCGGTCTTGGCTCTGGACAGGTTGACCGAGATGGTATCGGCGCTTACGTCTTCCTGAAGATGCAGCTGGGCCCGAAGCAGTTCCGACTCTTCCAGCAGCGCCAGGGCCGCCAGGTTTGGTTGTCGGGCGGTTTCGGCCGCGTCCTTCAAATCCATTGCTGCTGTGGAAAGCAAAGACCCCGGCAGGGCGCCCTTGGCGCCCTGCGCTGATGCGGTTATCGATTCCCGAGCTGTCTGAATCTTGGAAACCACATCGGCCTGCTCATAGAAAAGGTTCCGCTGGCGCATACGCTTATACACCGGAATCACCACCAGCGCGATAAGAATCAGGCAGATTCCCAAAATTTGATTGGAGTATTTCCGGAAAAAATCCGGTAATTGTTCAAGAAAACCAGCCAATTCATTGTTTTTTAATTCGCGCCGCTGCTGTGCACTCATAAAAATATCCTGTTTTACCGCTACAATAGTTTTTGTTGCCATTTGGGGCTTTTCCGCCCGAAATGCCGATACAGGGAGGATATTATAGAAAGTTTACTTTTGACACGCAATAGATCTTTCAGGATACTGTATGTTTCTTTCCCCGCCGGGGGAAGGCAATCGGCCGGAAAACAGATCTGTAAACAAGGAAGCCGAAGATGAAAAATCCCTGGTCGGCGGCTACAGCCGCTGCAATTTTTTGTGCCTGTGCCCTGTGCTTTGGGTACGAAATGGACCCGGCACGGTATATCCCTATTGATCAGGTCAAGCCCGGCATGGAGGGCTGGGGTCTGACCGTGCTGGACGGAAGCGGCATAAAAAAATTCCCACTAAAAGTCCTCAGTATTGTCCGGAAAGCCGAGCCCGGCATGGATTTTATCCTCGTGGTTGCTACGGATGAGGAATCCAAATACATCGGCTCAGTACAGGGCTGCAGCGGTTCGCCGGTGTATTTTGACGGACGTTTGGCGGGGGCTTTGGCAGCTGCCTGGGATCAGGCAGTCGATCCTCTGTATCTGGTTCGTCCGATTCAGGATATGCTGAAAATAGAGGATTTTATCGATTCGCCTCAGCCGGCCGCCCCCCTTATGGAGGCCAGGGATCTGATGGATCTGCCGGCCGCCGATCAGAAATATCTTACCTATCTTCAAAAGACCTTCTCTTTTAGCCGATCCGTCCTTCCTTTGACGGCTTCTTTGCCTGATTCGGCTCTTGTTTCGATTGAGCCCTTTGCGCAGGCCCTGGGCTTGCGAATCGTCAGCGGTTCTGCGGCAGGATCATCGCCTGCGGACTCATGCGATAGCGATCTGATGCATCTTGTCCCCGGCGGTGTGCTGGGAATACCGCTTTGCTCCGGCGACATCTCCATGTCAGCCGTTGGAACGGTCACTGAGGTCATCAGCGACAGAGTTTTTGGTCTGGGTCACAGTATGCTGGGCTGCGGGGCCGTTCAACTGCCGATGTCGGCCGGAACGATCCATACCACCATAGCCCGCCGATCCATCTCATTCAAATATGCCTCCACCGGCCCGATTCTCGGAACTCTGGTCATGGATGGGGCCTCCGGCGTGTACGGAAAAATGGGGCAAAATCCGCCTCTGCTGCCTCTCCATATTCGAGTGGAACGACAGGATATCCGCAGCAGTCGGGATTTTTATTGTCAGGCGGCTGTCAATCCTCTTCTGACCCCTCTGCTTTTACGATCTGCAATACAAGGGGCCTCTCGAGTGTATGGGGATTTTCCTCCCGAACATTCCTTAGAGTATGATCTTGCCATTCGGATTGCCGGTCATGATCCGATTCAATTTTCCAATGTAAGCACCGACAGCGGAGCCCAGGCGCCGGCTGCCGAGATCTCTGCGCTGACATCCCTGCTGATGACCAACCCTTACCAAAATGTAGAGATTGAGGGAATCGATGTATCCCTGCGATTTGCCCCCCATACGCGCCAGGCACAGATCTGGTCGGCAGAATTATCCGAAATAAAGGTCAAGCCGGGACAGTGGATTACTGCACGGGTGACGCTCCAATCGTATCGGATGGAAAAAACTGTCCTTCCTGTTCAACTGCAAATCCCGATGACGGTGAAGCCGGGTCCCTGTACACTCCAGATTTTTTCTCGGGATGAATTTCTCGGATTTCAGCAGAAGGCCGCCCCGCAGCGATTTGTGGACGAAGATATGCCCTCGATGCTGGCGGTTGTTCGGCGGATTTTACAAACCCCGCGCAACCATTTGACTGCCGTCTTGCTGCTGGGGCCCGGCGGCATCGCCATTCGGGACAAGGAACTGCCCAACCTGCCGCCCAGTCGGGCCGTGCTTTTACAGGATACCCGTCGTTTTACGCCGGCTGTTGTGATGCAGCAATGGATTCAGACTCAGACCGAGACGGACTTGGTTCCCTCGGGAAATGTAACCGTTCAACTGATTGTTGAACCATAAAGGAATTTTTCATGAAGCCAGTTTCGATTCGTAAAACATGGATTGGGTCGGTTCTATTCGGATTGCTGTGCGTTTCGGCGGCTCCGGCCGTCACTTCCGTCATCACACGCCACGCCCAAAGCGAGGATTTTCTCAAAGGCAAACTCGAAAATCTTATGATAGATTCCGACGGAACCCTTCGGCCAGCCGGCCAAGCCGAGACTTTGATTAATCCCGAGGCCCTGGCCGGCGTCTGGACGATCAACACACTGCTGGCAGAACCGGACGGCGCTGCGATTTATCTGGGAACCAGCCCCAACGGCGATATTTTTAGATACAGCCGCAATCAACTGGAAAGGATCTATCCGGCCAGCGCCGGACCGTCCGTCGTCGGCGACCCGAACAAGGCCGCCGCTGCGCCGTTTCGCAATGAACATGTTTTTGCGTTGGCCTTTGATGCCGGAGGACGCCTTCTGGCCGGACTTAGCGGAAACGCTGCGCAGTTGATCCGATTTGATAAAGAACCCAAACTTCTCTTTCAGTCGCAGGCCGACCGGTATATCTATGCGATTGCTGTGGACCGCGAGGAAACTCTGTATCTGGCCACCGGTCCGCGAGGACGGATTTATCGGCTGCCGCCTTTTGGCGGAGATGCCGAGGTAGTTTATGAAAGCCGGGATAAAAATATTCTTTGTCTGGCCTTTGCGGCCGACGGTTCTTTGCTGGCCGGTACCGACACGCGCGGACTGGTCTATCAAATTGATGTCGGAGCCAAAACCGCACGCGTTCTCTACGACAGCAAACAAATGGAAATAACGGCCCTGGCAACCGATCCGCAGGGTAATCTGTATCTGGCCGCCTCCAGCGTTGCGGCGGTGGCCGGACAGATCGACTCCGCTGCTCAGGCCCTGTCTAAATCGCCGGGCCGACCGGACGCAAAGGCCGCTTCCGGCAGCGTATCCGGCGGCCGGTCTTTGACGACGGCTAACACTCCGGAGGAAGAAAAACCTTCTCGACCGGCAACTCCGCCCCCGCCGCCGCCGCCAACCGGACCGAAATCCGCCAGCAGTATTTGGCGGATTACCCCGGATGGATTTGTCACGGAACTGTTTTCCGATAAAGTTCTTTTCTATGCCCTGCTCTGGAAGGATGAAAAACTGCTGGCCGCCACCGGCAATCAGGGACGCCTTTTTGGGATCGTTCCGGACAGTGAGCAGCGCTCGATTCTTTATCAAAACAATCAGTCCGCCCAGATCACCGCCCTTTCCCCCTGCGGCAGTCAACTGCTGCTGGCGCTGTCCAATCCTCCTCAAGTGATCGGTTTGTCGGCCGAACCGGCCCGGCGCGGCATCTATACCTCCGACCTGATCGACGCCGGCCAGCCCGCGCGATGGGGAAAACTGCAAATCGACGCCCATATCCCCAGTGGCGCATCCATCCTCTTTTCCGCCCGAAGCGGAAATGTGGACGATCCCAACGATCCGACTTTTTCTCCATGGCAGGGCGAAAAAGAATTGACCATGCCGCAGGATCTGAACTGTCCGCCGGCGCGCTACCTTCAGTATCGACTGATCTTTGACCGTGGTACTTCGGCTGCTGGACCTGTCCTGCGGGAGGCCGCAATTGCCAGCAGTGTTCCCAACCTGCCTCCTCGCGTGCAAGCCGTCCAGATTCTGCCGGTCAAGGACAAACAAAAACCCTCGGTCTTTCAGATCAGCGCTCGGGCAATCGACGAAAATAACGACACCCTTGTCTATCACTTTGATTTCCGCAGGCAGGATCGGCAAACCTGGATTCCGCTCCAAAAGGACAGCGAAAAGCCGATGATCGAATGGGATACCCGAACCGTTGAAGACGGCCGGTATGAGATCCGCGTCACCGCCGACGACAAACGCTCCAACAGTCCCAACCAGGCCCTGACCGGTTCACGGATAAGCGATATCTTTGTCGTCGATAATACCCCTCCGGCTATCGAAGATGTGCTTCTGGAGGTTCAGGGTAAATCGCTGAGGTTGCGTTTTTCGGCCGTGGACGCGTATTCTGCCATCGGACCGGTTCAGTTTACCGTCAACAGCAAAGACGACTGGATCGGACTGCTGCCGGAGGATCTGGTGGCTGATACAACCGAAGAATGGTTCACACTGCAAATGGACGATATGAAAGACGGCGATTATGTATTGGCCCTGGCAGTCAGCGATGCACGGGGCAATACACGATACCAGACGTTTGATTTTACGATTCCTGGAAAATGAGCCGTATGCGGACAATTGCCTTCCAAAAAATTGTCAATGCGGTTGCCGATCTGTGTATCCGGGCCGCCTATGAACTGCCTCAGGATGTTCAGGACGCGGTACGCAAAGCTCTGCAGGTTGAATCCCATCCCGGCGCACGCAAGATTCTTGAGCAGCTGCTGGATAATGCGCGCCTGGCATCCGAGCAGCGCATTCCCCTATGTCAGGATACCGGCCTGACGGTTGTATTTGTTGAACTGGGGCGGGAGGTTTTGGTTCGCCCGCCCAAAGACAGGCCTAATCTGACGCTCATCGACGCCATTCAGGAAGGTACGGCCAGAGGATACGAGGAAGGTTTCCTTCGCAAAAGCATTGTGGCCGAACCTCTCTACCAGCGTCTCAATACACAAACCAATACGCCGGCGGTGGTGCATGTGTCGATTGTCCGAGGAAAACGGCTGGGCTTGACTGTCATGCTCAAAGGCGGCGGCTGCGAAAACAAAAGCCGGTTCAACATGTTTAATCCGACCGAGACTCGGCAAAACGTCAGCCGCTGGATCGTTGAGACAGTTAAAAACGCCGGCGCCAATGCCTGCCCGCCGTTTGTTGTGGGGGTTGGTCTGGGAGGCGATTTTGAATCCTGCTGCCTGCTCAGCAAAAAAGCCCTTCTGCGTCAAATTGGAACCTTTCATCCGCTCCCGTTTTACGCCGATATGGAAAAGGATCTGCTGCTGCAGATCAATGCCGCCGGTTCCGGGCCGCAGGGACTGGGCGGCGATACCGCCGCACTGGCTGTACACATTGAAACAGCTCCCTGCCATATTGCCTCGCTTCCGGCAGCGGTCAATATCGAATGCCATTCCCACCGGCATAAATCGATGGAACTTTAAGCCGCCCCCGAAAATGGACTACTCTTTCAGCGCCGCCAGAATCCGGTCGGTGTCAATATATTCGTCCACCAATTGATGCAGACGATAAATTTTGTCGGTATCGTACGAGCGAATCTTAAAGCCCAGATCCTTCATGCGGGCGCTGACGGTAAAGGTATCGTCGTCGCTTAGCAGTACCGGAATCTGACTGGAACGAAGCAGCGGTTCAATGGCCGGATGCGGCTCAAAGCCGCCGGTCAGGATCATGCCGCCGTTTTTGTCGGTGTAGCGGGACAGCAAAAGAATGGTGATCAGGATGTTGTCCACCCGGTCGCCGGGGATGATGACCAGCGTATTGTCCACGATATGCTTGAATACGTGCTGGGGTTCCATCGCTGCGATGACGGTATGGTTGATCCGATTGCTCAGCGCATCGGTCCCGCACAGAATTTTATAGCTGAATTCTTCGGCCACCTGGCCTACGGTAAACTCTGCCAGACTCGGATCGTACGGCACGGCCCCAACCAGTTCGGTACCCAGTAATCGCAGTCCCTTGGCGGCAGTTTCCTTGATCTTGTCATATTTTTCAGGCAGAACTTTGTTGAGGATAATCCCAAGCACCTCTACCTGATATTCGCGAAACAGCGCCAGACTGACGGCGATTTCATCAATAGGCCGGCCGATCCCTCCGGCCGTCACAATCACCACCTTCGCCCCGAGCAACTGAGCTACGCGGGCGTTGGACAGCCCAAAGCAGCTGCCGACTCCGGCATGGCCGGTCCCTTCGTAGATAATCATCGGATGCGACCGGCGCAGCTGGACATCCACATCCAGAATCTTTTTTTCCAACGGTCCCACGTCCGGATTTTCTATGAATTTTTTGGTAAATCCTTTTTCGATGGCAATTGGGCTGAGAAGATACGGTTCATCAGTCAGGTGAAAGACCTGATGCATCAGCACCCCGTCTTCGTCGATGTTTTTGTCCTGGTAGCGGACATAGTGCTGCCCGACCGGCTTGCAGTAGCCCGGTTTGAGGCCGCGATCGCGCAGGATCTGCATCAGACCCAAACTGATCGAGGTCTTGCCGCTGTCTTGCAGAGTGGCTCCAATGTAAATCGGTTTCATAGATTTTCACGCTTATCGGGGTTTACAATCAGATTCAAAGTATATCGATTTATCGTTGTGATGCCACACAAAAGAGACGATCCGATCGATTTAACGGCTTTCCTGTTGTGCCTTCCTTGTTGTCGATAGATATCTCTGTTGAACTATTGTTCGGATTCAAAGCCAGCCCGTCAACTCAGCAATATTGTCTACTTCAAAATTTGACTATACTTGTACCTTTTCGGGTATCGAACTGAAATTTTTTATCTTATAACTATTTAAAACATAAATAGTTATAAAAAACATAAAAATATTTAAAAAAAATTTAAAACATCTTTTGAGAGAATGACTAAGATATGTTATTATTATTATATCATTATTCCGACTGATTTTATGAGAATTAAAAATGAATCAAAACTTTGAGTACTTTCAGATTTCACAAAAAAGCCGTTATGCCATACGGGCTTTACTTCAACTGGCCCTTCTGGACAGCCGAGAACCGGTCGGCGTTAAAAAACTTGCTGATGCACAGGATATTCCATCACGATTTCTGGAAGTCATCCTCAGTGAACTTAGGCAGGGAGGGTTTGTTCTGTCTGTACGAGGAAAACGCGGCGGCTATATGCTTGCCCACCAGCCGAGGCAAATTACCATTGGCCAAATCATTCGTTTTGTTGAATCGGTACAAAACAAGCAGTTTTCTTGCGATGGAATTTTCTCGCAACGAATCAAAGCCGGAGATTTCAGTGAAAATTGGCTTTTCAATCAAATTAACGGCGCTATTTCAGAGATCCTCGACGGCGTAACACTCGAGGAGTTGATTCGAAAAGAATCGGCCCATAAGGCTGCTTACGTGGAAAACTATGTAATTTAATTTTTTTGAATATATATCCTACTGTTGCCACGGGAATACAAGTAATCAAAAATTATGGAAAGCCATTTAAGAAGCATATTTAAGGCGCTCAGTTGGCGGGCCAGCGGAACGGTAGTCACCTTTTTGATCGCCTGGCTGATTCTCGGTCAGGTTCAGGATGCCGTCAAGATCGGGGCTTTTGATACATTGATGAAGATCGGGGTGTTTTATTTTCATGAACGGCTTTGGAATCGTCTTCAGTTCGGCAAGCTCAAGCCGCCTGATTATCAAATTTAAGAGCAAGAAAAATACATTATATCCTTTGATGGAGGTACTATGCTGAAAAATTATGCTCAGACAAACGTAAAAGAACTGGTTGAAGAACTTAATTTCGCCGAGAAAGTGGACCGATCTCTTACTTTGATCGAAGAGGCCTGGAAGGAATACGGCCGCCGACTTGTGGTTGCCAACAGTCTCGGAAAAGATTCGGTGGTTGTCTGGCATCTGGCCAAACAGGTCAGCCCTGATATCCCCGGCTTTATTGTCACTACGCGCTACAAACCCAAGGAGACCATTCAGTTTATGAATGAGCAGGCAGCGAAATACCCGGAACTGAAGATCTATAAAAACGATGTTCAGATCCCTGACAATCTTTATAAAACCCATCCCGACCGATGCTGCGATCTGTTGAAGGTTGATCCCACTCGCCGGGCGATTGAGGAAATGGATGTGGCCTGCTGGGTGACCGGCCTTCGCTGCACCGAAGGGCGAACCCGTACAGATTTTCAGGAAGTGGAAGAACGCGACGAAGGTCTGATCAAGCTTAATCCTGTTCTTATCTGGTATGAGCGGGAGATCTGGCAATATCTGGCTTTGTATCAGGTTCCCGTGAATCCTTTATATGCCAAAGGATATCGCTCTCTCGGCTGTGCGCCGTGCACCCAGATTGCTCAGGGAGCCGATGAGCGGGCGGGTCGCTGGATCGGTACCAGCAAATGCGGCGGAGAGTGCGGGATCCATACGCGGCCTCTGCGAGCGCCTGCCGGAGTAAAGGTATGACCGCTCAGACAAGACCAGCCGACCCGGTCCTTGCAGAGCCCCTTCCTTCTCTATCGCCTGCACGGCAGCTGGGCAGTTATGCCCAAAAGCAAGAGGGGCTGATGATGCAGCGAATTCCTCTGTTGGCCGGCCGGGTCGGCTGGAGCCAGTGGCGCACCATAGCGGAGCTGGCTGTTCGATACACACACTCTGCGCCGCTGCATCTGACTACGCGGCAGGATATCGAGTTGCATAATCTGCCGCGAGCGTCCGTATCCGCACTCTACCAGGAATTGCTCCAGGTCGGGATCAGTACCTTTGGGGCCTGCGGCGATACAATCCGAAATATCACGGTAAATCCGGCCTGCGAGTTTGATCCTCAGGATTTTGATCTGCTGCCGCTGGCTCGACTGGTCAAAGACTATTTGCAGGAATGGGCAGCCGGCGGCGCTTTGCCCCGTAAATTCAAGGTCAGTTTTTCCGGCTGCAGGGATAACCACGCCTGCCCTTTCATCAGCGATCTTGGATTTGTCTGTCGTGCGGACGGGTTTTTTCAGGCCGTCGGGGCCGGATCGCTGGGCAGTCGGCCGCAGACAGGAATCTTTCTTTATGAAAAATTATCGCCCGAACAGATTCTGCCCCTTTGTAAAGCGGCAATTGAAATGTTTGTCGAACTGGGCGACCGGCAAAACCGCCAAAAGGCCCGTCTGCGCCATATACGCCAGCGTCTGGGAGACCAGACTTTTAAGGAACAGTTAGAAAAGCGATTTCAAATCGCCCGACAGCGGCCCTGGCCGAAGGTCATCCTTTCTCGCGGACGTTCGGACTGCCGACGGCTTTATACATTACAAATCCCCGCAGGAGACTTGGCTCCTCATCTGGCCCTTGAACTGGCGCAAGCGGCTCAGGGGCAGGACGCCTATCTTCGAATCAATCAGTCTCATGGGCTGGAACTGTACGGACCTCGGCTGTTTGCTTTGCCGAATGCATTGCTTGCGTTTGCGGATCTGCCTTGTGTAGTCGCCTGTCCGGGCGCTGCCGTTTGCCCAAGGGCCCTGGTCCACACAAAAGAGGCGGCCGTTCAGATCCAGAGGATGCAGGGTATCAATATAAGCGGAAAAAAAATTGCGCTGTCCGGCTGTCCCAACGGCTGTGCACAAAGCGCTGCGGCCGATATCGGCCTGATCGGGCGAATCAAAACAATCGATGGGCAAAAGAAGGAATGCTTCGACGTCTATCTGGGCGGAGAGAACGGACAAACCGATAAATTGGCGGAGTATGTTCAAACAGTTCCAGCCGAGCGGTTATCCCGCTGGTTTTTGGAAAGAACAGAAACAGTCAATGCCCAAAGTTATTCGGTAAATCCCGGCATTAGTTCCGGGTGATCCAGCTGGCTGAGCGTCTGGCGGATAAACTCTTTCCAGTGCGGCAGGCGGTGCATTCTTCGCTGGAGGATGATATTGCGCAATGTGCGATAACTCATACACCACATCCGGGTCTGAAGAAATCCTTCCGGCAGGCGTTTTTTTACGCCGACAAGATCCTTTCTTTCGGCCGCCCGATAAATCTCTTTTAAGGTATCCAGCGAACAGCTGTCCGGTTCGAAGTTCTGCTGAAGAAAAGTTTGCATCGAGGCCGGATCCTCCGGATTCACCGCCAGCAGTTCGCCGGTCAGCGTGTGCATGGTACTTTCGGATTGTTTGGTCGAGAGACGAAATGTGTCGGCCTCCTGCCACCAGTATCGCGGAGCGCGAACATCCAGCCAGACAATGATGCTTTCAAGGAATTTATTGTGCCCGCCGTCTTTATCCGAAAGCCGTTCGGCCACAATCCCCATCTTCTGCAGACTTTGCTTTTTGTTGTGAGCCAGCCCGGTCAGGGCCGCTTCATAGCCGGATTCATTGGCTTTTTCAACCCGAATATAAAAGGCAGCTCTCTGCTGCACCTCTGCCGGCCTGTTTTTTTCTACAGCTGTTTCCATCCCTCCGGTTCCGTCTTAAAGGTTTTCCACTTTCTATATTCCACAACGCCGAAAAAGGCAAGAAAATTGTTCGCCTCTTATCCTTCGATCTTGCTCAACTGACAAGCAGCATGAATCTCTGAACGTTTTAGTCGGGTTTTTATCTGCGCAAAAACGACTAAACTTTTTTATCCAAATTTTCAACGATCAGAAGTCCCCTGAAAAAATCGCATTTCACAGAATTCCGCATCTCTTTAATTCCTGGCGAACCTGGTCGGCGTTTTGAAACTGGATGGCCGACATCCCTGCCTGCCGAGCTCCTTCCACATTACCGGGCAGATCGTCTATAAAAAGGCAGCGCTGTGCGGGCATGCCGACGGACTGGGCGGCGATCTGATATATTTTCGGATCGGGTTTGCAGACGCCAACCTGAAAACTGAGGGTCGGCTTTTTGAAGATTCCCACGATTGGGTAGTTTTGCCGGATATAGGTCCAGTGCGTCAGATCGGTATCCGAGAGCAATCCCAGCGGGATCCGCCCGTTGAGTTCATGCACCAGGGCTTCCATTTCAGGGTTGGGGTAAAAGATGCTGCACCAGGCCCGTCGGAACAAATCCAGCGGCCAGTCAAATCCATAGCGGCTGCACACGGACTGATAAAACTGTTCAAACGAAATCTTCCCGGAATTGAGTTGAGGAATCAGTCCGCTTTCTCTGACTTTACCGGCTGTTTCTTCTCCGCCATTTGAAGCGCCCGATGAAATGAGCATCTTCTGCATAGGTTCCAAGTCAATATGGATCAGCACTCGACCCAGATCAAAGATAACCGCTTCGATGTTTTGCGTCACAGAGCGTCCTTTTCCAGAAGCATATCGCTGTAAGAACGGCTTTTCAGATCAGCCGGCGTAATCCCTAATTGTTTCATATAAAATTCACATTGCCGGCAAAGTTTTTCTATGCCGATGTCTCCTTTTGTATCGATGGCTTCAATTTCCACAAAATAACCCAGCTCCTCTATGAAATCAATATGAAATTTGACGTTGTCCAGGAAGTAAATCTCCCGATGCTTTTTAACCGTCGTCTGTGTCTTTAGCGCACTGCTTAATACCTCAGCCAGAGCGGACTGGGGGCCTGTGCGGTAGAGCGACACATTCGCCTGTTTGGGGCCTTCCTGATCGGGGCGCTGATAAAAGATCAGCGCGTTTTCTATCGTCCCCTGCCGCAGCTTCAGTCGTCCGTGAGGCGACTTATAATAGATATCCGTCTGGTTGTCGATTCCCCTAAAGTCAGCTCCGGCTTTCTGTAAAAACTCTCTGATTTTTTGCGGATCCTTGCAGCGGGCCTTGATTTCTATATTTGTATGGCTCATCTTTCATTCTCGATTTCTGAAAAAGCGCTGTTTTCCTGCATTATAGGACATTGAGACGGAAAAAATGACTAAATTTTTAGAAAAACCCCTATCTATACGGCTATTTTACAGAAAATACGGTCTGTATGAAAAATGCCAGAATTGCGTTTAATGCGGTCTGTGTTTTGTCCGAAAGGATGAATGGTCAGCCCAGCGGCTGTTTAAAATACGACAGAGGGGATCAAAGGGCTGCTTGCAGAAGTTCTTGAAATGAATGAATGAGAAAAAACAATACACAGGAGATCAGTTTTATGGCAGCGAAAAAGAAAACAGCCAAAAAAGGCGTCCGAAAACTTGCCCGAAAGGCCAGCCGCAGCGCCAAGCCGAAAACGCGCAAAACGGCTGCTCGCAAAGTCGCCAAGACATCGAGCAAGAGCAGGAAGACAACTCCTCGAAAAAAAAGCCGCGTTGTCGCAAAAAAGAAAACTTTTTCCGTGAAGGCCAAGGCATCCGGGAAAACCCGGCGATCTGCCGTTAAGACCAGGGTTTCAAAAAAGACCCGGCCGGCCGTCAAAGCCAAAACAAAAGGAAAAGCCAGGACAGCGCCGAAAACCGCCGGCAAGCCGATGATTCCGGTACTGGATCTGGAAAAGTATCAGGTCAAGTCCGTCGCCGAAACCGGCGTCAAGGACAACTTTGTCGGTTCCACCCGTTATGCCTGGATCGGCAGCGGACAGTGCGGCGGCCGACTGGCCAAGGCGTTTTATGATCTGGGCTACAAGAAGGCCATTGCCGTCAATACCTCCCACCATGATCTGGATCTGCTGGCGATTCCCGCCTCGCAAAAATTCCTGATGGATATCGGCGAAAAAGGGGCCGGCAAAAATATGATCCGCGGCCAGCAGGCGGTCAGCCAGTGGCGGCAGGACATTCAGCACCTGGCCCGCAAGACCTTCGGCACTGAGGTAGATCATGTGATGGTCTGCATCGGAGCCGGCGGCGGCACCGGCGGCGGCAGCGCAGCCGAACTGGTCAATATCGCCAGGGATTATGTCTATTCCATCGGCAAAAGCGACCCGAATAAGCGGGTTGGAGTCATCATGACGCTTCCGACAGCCGGCGAAGCCAATTCTCCAAAGGTCGCCGAAAACGCCTGGCAGGTTGCCACGGAAATGGGCAAACTGGCGTCCAAAGGGCTGATTTCTCCGCTGATTATCATCGACAATGAAAAGATCAGCCGGCTGTATCCGGGCAAGACCGTCCGGGAATTCTGGCCGAGTATTAATAACACCGTCGCGGGCATGTTTGACGTTTTCAATCGGCTCAGTTCACTGAGCAGCCCCTATACCTCGCTGGATTCGGTGGATTACCAGAGCATTCTCAGATCCGGCGGCTGTGCGATCATGGGGCTGACCCGCGTCGAAAAGTTCAAAGATCGCTTTGCGCTCAGCAGCGCCGTCAAGCAGAATCTCGAAAAGACGCTGCTCAGCGACGGATTCAATCTGAGCACCGCCCGCGTAGCCGGCTGTACGGTTGTCGGCGGCAAGCGGATGATGGCTCATACGCTCAATCTGCAGGACAACATTAATTTTGCGTTTGATGTGCTGGCGGACCTGGCCCCGCGGGCCACGATTCACCGGGGCATCTATGAAGATGGGCGAGAAGCGCTGCGGGTTTACACCCTCATCGGCGGACTGGATTTTCCGAAGGCCCGCATTGAGGAACTGAAGGCCGCACAGCTGGTCGCTGTGCCCTAATGGAAATACGCTCTTTTGCGCCGGATGCAGACCCTTGCATCCGGCGTTTTTTTGTGCGCCGGACGCAGACTCTTTGCATTCGCCGATTAGTCTTCGTCGAACTGGCGGAGATAATTCTTCAAAGTACACTGCTTCAAATCCCGGATTCCCTGCACAACCGCTTTAGCGCTTAGGCGAGCTCCTGCCGGAGTAGTATGGGTATGATCTTCCAGAAAATATTCATTTTTTACCTTTTCGGGTCCGGCTTTTTCGTACTGCTCAGCAATCCGTTCATTCAGATCGATGAAGAAGACCCCCTGCTCCTGTGCCGTTTGAGCGGCCCACAAGCCGTAATCTTCGGAAGCCCTGACCACTTTTGCTTCCTTCCAAAGGTTTCTTGGAACCAGCGAGCAAACGATGGGGATTGCTCCTTTGGCCCGAGTGTCTGCAATATATTTGCGCAAATACCATCCGTAGGTATGTACCGTTTCTTGCCTGCCGGTTGCCTCCATGACGACCTCTTCGCTCAGATCGCCGATGCCTTTAAGGGAGGCCCGTGCGCGTCCGGTATTGAGCGGGCCTCCGTCATTATGTCCAAACTGTATCAGCACGAAGTCGCTGGGCCGGATATCCGCAAGGACCTTGTCCCACAGTCCTTCGGTCTGAAAGGTGCGGCTGCTTCGCCCGCCCAGGGCCTGATTGCGGACTGTGATTAGCGGCAAATCGAAGAAATCCGAGAGCGGATCCCCCCACCCCTGAAGACCTGCTGTATTATTCTTAACGGTGGAATCTCCAATGATAAAAAGAGTCGGTTTTACGGGTTCTTCTGCCTGGATCCGATCGAACGAGAGAATCTCCATTGGATGCAGCAGGACCGGTCCGAGCAGGCCGGAATCGCGAAGGGGCCATCCGGAGGCGTCCAGGGGCTTGTAGTCTATGTTTACAACGTTGATGTCATAGAAATACTTCCAGCGAATCTTCTTCCGATCCAGATCGCGGATACGATTGGCGGCCAGATTGGTCACATCGATTTCCAGCGTGTTCAATCCTTCCTTGAAAAGAGAATCCGAAAGGCGGCACCGAAACGGCCCTGACCAGAGAGCTGCGACCGGTGTGCCGTTTAGCCGAGGCCGTGCGCTGTCGCAAACCCGACCCAGATCAAGCAGCCAGCAATCTGCCTGACAGACGGGCTTTTCAAATCTGATGGTATATCTTGCAGTCCCTGCAAAGCAATCCGCCTGGGGGTCTTTCCATTGAGTCCAGGAAGTTAATTCGCTCAGTTGCCGGGATTTCGGCGGAATCGGGCCGTTTTCGATAAAGGCAACCTCCCATGTACCCTGAACCGGAATCGGATCTCCGTGGGGGAGGATATACTGCCATTTTTGAACGGCTGCTTCTTTTTCGGCAAAAGTCTTTACGATCATGGACTGCCCGGAATCCAGTTGGATGTAAATTTGTGTATGGCCGTCCTTTTGACGCTGCGCCGCTTCCAGACCCGGCCCGCCCAAAACAGGATCCATAAAAATTGCCGAATGGGCCGGCCGCGACAATTGGATCCATCGGCTGACCGGCTGATTGGAAACATTGACAAAAAAGTAATAATGACCTTCGGGGTGGGTTCGGCGAATGAACTGAATCTGCCAATCGACTGATTCTTCGCGAGCCGTTCGGCCGGCTTTAAGCATCGGCTCCAATTGCCCAACCAGTAAAGTTCCTTTGCCTATTCTGCACGGACGCACAGAAGGCGGATCCTCCGGGCCGAAAGAGACGGCATCCAGAAGTTTTCTGAACTCTTCGCGGCGGCGATCCAGATCGGCCATGCCGGGGACATCCGACGGAAGCGACGACGAAAATAAAACCGTCGCTCCCTTGCGAATCAGCCGCATCAGATTTTCCAGCGTCTGCACAGGCATAACCCGGCAGCCGGGAATCACAAGCGTTGTATAGGCATTGCCGCCCAGCAGGATCCGGCCGTCTTGAACCTGTGCCCGGGCCAGGAATTGATCAGAGACCATATCGAAGGCGTAACCTTTATTCCACAGCATCATGGCCGCCTCCTCGAAGCCGGAACCATTGAGCCACTGGTCGTAATTGTGCACGCGAAACGGCAGCAGAATTCCATCGGGTGTATTCCAGAAGTCATAGACCGGCAGATAAAGAAGCACATCATTGTCCGGCCGACCGGACTGAAGGATCGACTGGCAGCGAGCGATGTAAGCGTTAAAGTCGGGCAGATCATGCCAGAGGCCGCCGCCGGGTCCGAAATTGACCGAGGCGTAAAACTGCCAGCCCGGCCAGGCGGCATTCGTCGGGGAGTAGGGAATCCCGTGAAAGAAAATATGATTGATGCCGCTCAGAAGCAGCAGGTCGGCGGCGGTTTTGATATCGGTCAGCGAAGCGTTAAAATGCTCCCTCAGCCAAGTAAAGGATTCCGAAGAAGCCAGAGTCCGACCGCTGATATGGGCCGCCGAGGAAGCCAGTTTCAGCATCGGAATTTGGCGAAAGTCGGGAAATCTGAAGATTTCCGTTTCGGGAATGTCGGCAGCGGCATACAGATCAATCAGATTGGCCGGAGCGCCGTGGGCCTGATTGCGGCAGCGGCTGCCGTAACGGCGGCACCACTGTGCCCACCGCTGGATATACGCGATGTGCAGATCGGAAATGGTTTCGCGATAGTCGCTTTTGACGCGGGCGACAATCTCCGAAGAACTGTCGCCGAAAAAGGCCTCTATATGATCCCGCAGGTCGTAGCCGCGACGCTTCTTAAATTCGTTGAAGAAATCCGGCGTCCAGTTGGCGTCGAAATATTCAAAGGAATCATGAAAATGTGCTCTCGGCAGGATTCCCTTAAATTCAGAAAAGGGCTTATCAAATTCTGATAGATAACTGTCCAGAGCGGCAACCGAATACGGATCGACCACATAGCCCTCTCCGCCGGGAGCGGCGCGTTTGACTCTCTGAATCGGACATCGGACGGACAATTCATAAACCGTCCAGGAGCCCTCGGGGACCTGCCATTGGATTTTTCCATCTTGCGCCTGATCGGTCAAATCTATACGACGGCCGTCGCCGGAAACGGCGATCAGGCAAGCCAGTTTGGCCTTGGGGTCTTTGGGTATGGCGGTCAAGAACAGCCGCTGATCCGGATCCGGATTATACCGTTCGAGCAGGACCTTCATCGAAGCCGTCTTTTCGGTGACCTGCGGTCCGCCGAACGGCCAGCCGGTGCCGGTGGACATATCGATACCCAGATCCAGTTTTTTCGCCTGATCGGTGGTATAGGCCAGCATCTTCATCCATGTTGGCGAAAGAAACTGAATAAATTTATCTTCCTTTCCCCTGACGCCGTAGATCGGGCAGATTTTCAGCCCGCCCAGTCCAATCTGCTTAAAGTCTGTCAGCAGAGCCGTCAGGTTGGGTTCATCTACGGCGTTTCCCAGCCACCACCAGAATGCCCACGGGCGATTTTCCGAAGTCGCCGCAGGCCATTGGATATCCGCCGATGCTTCTGTAAAGCCCTGAAATAACAGGCAGACCGATAAGCAGACGCCCCGCAGAAATCTCGCCAACGGCCATGATGTCTTCATTGTTTTTTCCTTTTATAAGCAGGGTTATGATTTTTGTTTTTGGATACGATCAAAAATTGTCCGTGCGAAAGGGGGAGGCCGGCAGCCCTTCACGGTTATAAAGACTGACGGTCGGAAAGTCATCCCAAGCGTATCGTACAGCGACCGGCTGTTTGATTTGCGGACTGCAAACAATCACCGAATCTCCTTCGATCTTCGCTTGTGCCCAGACAAATTCCCGATCGGTCCCGGCAACGGCAAAACCGCCAAGGATTGTGTCTTTGGATATCAGGCCTCCGCCAAGATGTTTGAAAGAAAGGACGATTTTATCGCCTTCGATTCGCATCGATTCATACAGCGGACCGCTAAAGACAATATTTTCCTTATAAGCCAGCGCCCGGGCCGCCAGCGAAAAACGCAGACCTACATCCTGCTTGTTTTTCGGATGGATGTTGTCCGATTCGCCAATATCAATCGTCACGATCATCGCAGTATTGGGAATGTTCAGATTTTTTGACTGGGCTTCTCTGACCCGTGTAGTGCCGCCTCCCTGGCAAGGCCGCGCAGGCGGCTTTCCGTAGGCGGCCAGCTGCGCATACAAAAACGGAAAATCGCCCTGGGCCCAGGCCTTGCGCCAATCTCGAATGAGAGTCTCCATGATTCGATCATAAACGGCTGCTGTAGGAATGTTGGATTCTCCCTGATACCAGAGGGCTCCGCGGATCGCATAAGGAACCAGCGGGGCCGTCATGGCGTTATAAAGTACGCAGGGGCTGTGCTGATCGGAGTGCGGATTTTTTGGGGCGGCGGGCTTTCGGGGCGCTTTTTGGCCTTTGGCTTCGGCGGCGGCAGACTGCTCCTTCCAGTGGGCCAGTTCTTCTTCATATTTTTTCTGGGCGGCGCCGCTGTCAAAATCCTGACATTTTTTTGTGTAGTCCTCCAGCAGAAATTGCAGGTCCGCCTCGGCCTCCAGCGCCGCCCGGCTGGTCCAGGCCTCGGCAGTGCTGGCGCCATAGGCAGCCGTCAGCAGACCGACGGGAACATTCAGTTTTTGATGAATCTCGCGCGCAAAAAAATAAGCCGCCGCGGACATATGCCCCGCTGTCTGCGGCGAGCAGATTTCCCAGCGGCTGTCTGTTTCCTGCTGCTGCTGGTCGCTCGTGCGGAAGGGTACATCGAACGCGCGAATCAGAGGATAATCGGCCTGAGCCACTTCCTGCTGCTCGTTCACTACGCCGCACCAGTAGCGGTCTTCTTTAGCGACGGTCATATCCATATTGGACTGGCCTGAACAAAGCCAGACCTCGCCCATATATACATCCCGAAAAGATATCGACTGATCGTAGCCGATGATGGACAGACTGTACGGCCCCCCTGCCGATACGGCATCCAGATCGATCCGCCACCGGCCTTCGGCATCCGCGACGGCGGTCTTTTCCTGCTGCTGAAAACGAACGGTCACCGGCTCGCCCGCCGATGCGGTTCCCCATATCGGGACTGTCCGGTCCCGTTGAAGCACCATATGATCGCCAAAGACGCTTGCCGGCTTGATCCGGGCCTCTACAGGCGGACAGCAAAAAACGGCCGTCAAAAATCCGATCAGGGCTGCGCCTGTGAACCTGCTGCCGATCTTTCTTATAGAGTTCACTGCAATCCCTTCATATTCAGACAGTTTTCAAGTTTGACTTTGGAACCGTCGTCGGTCTCGATCTGTACGTTCTGAAAAGTCCAGTTCTCGGCGTTTTTGATGGTTCCGGCCTTCTTGGCGCCGATTTGGATATTTTCGAGGAGGAAATTTCCGGCTCGCTGATTTTTTCGTCCGCTCACAGAAATCGCCGTTTCGGAATCGACCGCTTTGATATTGCGGATCGTGATGTCCCGGATATAGGGTGTGCCCTGTTCCTCGGGTACCTGCTCCATTAGGGCTTTCCAGTGCCTGGGAAGTTCTCTGCCCTCGGCCTCGATTTGTTTTCGTACCGGTTCGGGCACGGTGTTGTATGCCGGATACCAGTCGTAATCGAGTTTGATTGCCTCGCGGACATTATGCATTGTCAGATCGCGGATCAGGGCATTGCGGACAACCCCGCCTCGGCCCTGCGTGGATTTGAAGCGAATGCCGGTGCTGGTTCCATAGGCCTTGAGATTGTACGCTTCCACATTATAAATACCGCCGGAGGTTTCGCTGCCGAAGGTAATCAGTCCGTGCCCGCGACGGGCGATGCAGTCGCGAATGACGATATCGTGAGCAGGCCGATTGACCCGTAAACCGTCGGCATCGCGACCCGCTTTCAGGCAGAAATTGTCGTCATTGCAGTCGATATCGCAGTTTTGGACCAGGATGTCGGAAGAGGAGTCAATGTCAATGCCGTCGGAACTGGGGCCAACCTTCTCATCGAGATTGGCGCGGATGGTCAAACCGTCCACAGTCACATGAGTACTGTAGCAGATATGCACCGTCCAAAAGCCGGGCTCTTGCAGTGTAAGTCCTTCGAGTCTGATATCGGAGGCATTGTAAATCAGAATCAGGCGGGGGCGCGTGCAGTCATAATCGACCACCCAGCGCAGTCCTTTGGCGTCGTATTCGCGACGCATCGTCCAGTACTTGTCCCACCACAGCGAGCCGGCCCCGTCGATGGTTCCCTTGCCGTAAATTTTTACGCCGGCGACGTTTTGAGCGTTAATCAGGGCGGCCGGCCAATCCGTTTCAATGCCGGCTACGCGCGTGGCGATCTGAGGATATTCCGATTCCTTCTGAACCCCCAGGATCAGAACGCCCTCGTCGACCCGGAGATCGACTTTATCTTTCAGAAAGATCGATCCGGTCAGATACGTTCCCGGCGAAAAAACCACCGTTCCGCCGCCTTCTTTAGCGCATGCGTCGATGGCCTGCTGGATGGCCCGGGTGCACAGGGTTTGGCCGTCGGGTACGGCTCCAAAATCGCAGGGATTAAATTCTTTGGAACAGGCCGCTCCGCTCAGAACAGCCAGGCACACAAGAATGCATCGGAAGATCCTGAATTCTTTTTTCATACTGACTTCTGCCTTTCTCCTTTTTTTGAAGAGGTTCTTATAAAATCATCCGGCAAGGTATACCGCCTGCCCGTTTGTCGGCGGGAGCCGGTTCTATACAAGAATCACAAGAGGTTCTGCAATCCGTTATTTCTCCTCTTAATCCGTTTGTGCAGATTTGTCCATCGGCCGACGAAGATCTTTTGAGGTGGCCAGTGCGATGACTCGGCCGTGATCGCCCACGGCGCAATAAAAATGATACACCACGCCCTCGTGCTGAACAATCCAGGGCTTATGGGCGTATTTTTGGTCCCACGGCTCAGAGGGGGCCGCAAGATCCGGCCCGTCCCATCGGGTCCAATGCAGCAAATCATACGAACAGGCAAATGTATCAAAGGCGCCCGGACGCCAGAACGCCCCGAAATAGAACATCACCCAAAGATCGCCGATCTTAGCGATCTGCGGATCGCCGCTGATGCCGGGATGGCCGGACGGAGAGCGATTGGCCACCACAGCGCCAGGGCCGAACCGTTTCCAGTTGACCATATCCCTGGAAACGGCAACGCCAATCCGCTCGCCGCCGGAGATTGCGGCCGCGTTATAAAACATCACAAAGGGTTCGCCCAGTGTCTCTTCCTGGTCGCGGATAATATGGCTCTTAAAAAGCGTACGCCCTTCAAATCCCCGAACATTCGCATCCGTCGAGCGAAGGACCGGCTGATCGAGCCGATGCCAGGGTGTGACAACGGTCGGATCTTCGCTCCAAGCCAGACTGATTGACAGCGGCGGAGTCTCATAACCGGGTTTTTGACCTCCCAAATAAGAAAGCCAGAATTTCCCGTCGAAGGTCTGAAGTTCATACGATCCGCCCCATTCGGTATCGCACAAAGCGATTCCGCCGGCTGCCTGCGCGCTGTCCCAGGCGCCGGCCTGTCCCCGCGGCAGAATGATTCCCAGCGGCTGCCAGTGCAGTAAATCCTTGCTGGAGGCCAGATGGGTTGTGTAGCCGACCGGATCGTCTTCCAGTTGAAAATATACCATATACCAGGTTCCGCCGCGTCGAAACACGGTCGGTCCGTCCGCCATTTTGCCGGCAGGCGGCTCAATCACAACCCCATACTTATACGGCGTTTTAACCTGTTCATAAACCGCCTTCATTTCCTCCTTACAAACCGAAGTCCCGGACAGCCGAATCCAGGTTGGCTGGTCGCGGTCACAGGAAAGCCGACCGTCTGCGTAGTGCAATTCCGTCGCCTGAATAGAGCTGCGGCGTTGTTCCGCCCCGTCTTTTTGGGCATCTTCTCCCCGTCGGCCGGGGTGTGTGAAATAAAACAAATACGCCCGATCGCCGCTGACTGCAACATCCGGATGGCCGCCTTTGACCTGGTCATCCGGGCCGGTTCCCGGCTGCAGCAGCAGGTTGTCCTTCTGTCGCGTCCAGGTCAGGGCGTCGGAAGACCGATAGACCCCCAGCCCGTCCCAGGTATCCACGATCATCCAGTACGATCCTTTCCACCAGAAAACCTTGGGGCCTTCGCCGCGCCATTGTCCGGGGACCTTGCCCTTATCCTCCCAGGCATATAAATCCCGGCTGTCGGCGTAATACATGGATTTGCCGTCCCGTTCGTTGTTATACCACATTCGCCAGGTCCCGTCGGTCAGCTGGATGACACAGGCATCGATCACACGGTCGCAGGAGAGTTTGAGGGTCGACTGATACTCCCAGTCAATAAGATTGGTACTGGTCAGATGGAGGATGTCGCGCGGATGATTCCAGTCTGAAAAAATCCCCGGCACATACGTCAGATACATATGCCATGTGCCTTCGTGTTCTATAATCTCCGGGGCCCAGTAGGTATCGTTGCCTTTTTTATAGCCGATGGAAGCGTCGCATCGATAGGTCCAGGTAGCTCCGCCGTCGGAGGACTGGGCGATGCCGATGGGAGTGCCGTGAACCCAGCTGACGCCGGAGGCGTCTTGAGTATTAGCCCGGCGATTGGTGTAAAACATCAGCCATTTTTTTTCGCCGGGATGCCAGCAGACAACCGGATCGGCCGCCCCGTCATAGATCGGATCTCGGTACAACGGTTTCGCGGCAAGATGACTTTTGGGCGGCGCCGAAGAAGGCCGTTCCGTTTCAACTCCATACCCTGCCGCTGCCGGCAAAAAAACACTGAACACAAGAAGAATCCGCTTCATCTGTTTTCATCCCTGAATAAAACAAACGTTATTACAGGCCCGGCGTCGGAGACAGGCCGGTTACCTGCATCCAGTCAATGTTCGCCAGCCCTTCGGAGCCCTCGGCAATCAGCCGAATACGATTATTTCCAGGAGCCAAATCGACGCTGACTAAAGAGGTCGTGGTCCAGGTCGTCCAGTTGTCCTTTCCCTGTCCGGGGAAACTGACGTTGGTCGCCTGGGCGGTTCCGCCGACGCTGACGCTGGCCGGCCTGTCGGCCGTGGTCCCGTTAGCGAATCTCCACTGCAGATCATAAGCCCCTGCCTGCGGCGCATGCACCGACCATTCGATATATTGATCTTTGGCGTTATTGGTATTGGCAAAGCCGCTTCCGGTAAAGCCCTGATGATTGCTGTCAATGGTGCCGCTGAAGACCCCGATAAATCCGTCTTCATTTTCCTGGAGCGTGATGGTCAGCAGGGTCGGCGCTTGCGGACTTGCCCAAACTTCTTCCGAGGGAGCCGATTCATTGAATCGCTGATCGACGGCCGTGACGACATAGAAATATGTCGTACCGTTGACAACGTCCTGATCGATATAGTCTGAGCCGTTCAGAAGCGAGGAATTTAACAGTACATACTCGCTGTCGGAGGTCAGGCGGCGATAGACATTATATCCGGCCAGATCGCTTTCGGCGTTATCCGCCCAGTCCAGCGTTACTGTTTCGTTGCCGGCATAGGCCGACAGTCCGGTCGGTGCGTCCGGGGGTATTCTGTCTATGCCTGTCCAGTTGCCGGCCAGAGCGGCAAACTCCACATAATTAATCAGGCAATCAAGATTCAAATCTACGTCTTTGGTCAGATCGCAATCGTCTTCCAGCCAGAATTGAGCAAAGTGCGACAAATCCGTCAGATTGACGCTCTGATCGTCATTGAAGTCGCCGTACAGCCATTCGGCGCCTGTCAGAATAATATCCGGTACGGGCGGTTGGTTCATCCCGTCTCCGAGGTAGAAACTCGGATGCGGCGGCTGGTTGTAAGCCGTGTTCTGCCAGGCAATCGCAAGGCGGTACTGCGGATCGTGCATCAGGGTATAAATCCGATGACTGGTCAAGGTTGTAGTCGTATAGATTCGAAGAGCTGTATTGTCGGAAGTCCGCCAGATTACCTCCTCTCTCCAATCTCCCAGAATATCGGCTGACAGACAGGGCGTAGATTTGGTTCCGTTATTGGAGGAACAACCGGATGCCGTTAGCAGTGTCCCGGAGCCGTATTTTTGGATTTTATTGCTGTCCAGGAATTCGCGAAGCAGATCGCCGTCCCACCAGACCATAAAATTTATTGGATTCGAATGGCTGCCCAGGTTGATTCCGGTACAGGTAGAAAGGGGCACGCCGCCGGAAGCCCAGACCTCGTACCCGCGATAGTCAGCCCGGATATCGCCGGCGCAGGCGCGTCCTGTATCGCTGCTTGCCGGGCAATGGAAAATAACTTCTCCGGTTCGTGCATCCCGAAAAGAAGCGCCGAAAGGAGAAGATTCATGGCACTGCCAGACTTCCAGACCCGGCCGGTCGGGGTCCATATCCGATACGTGCATTGCATCTCCGTGTCCAAGCCCTGTGGAATAAAGTCCGGTTCCATCATGATCAATCGTGCAGGATCCATAGACAATTTCGTCAAAACCGTCCCCGTCCACATCTGCGACGCTTAAATTATGATTGCCCTGGCCCGCATATGCGGGGTATCCTTTGCTGCTGTCGAAGACCCAGCGCTGCGTTAATTGACCATCTCGCCAGTCCCATGCGGCCAGGACAGTTCTTGTATAGTAGCCGCGGCACATCACCAAACTGGGCCGCTGACCGTCCAGATAAGCCACACAGGCCAGAAACCGATCTACCCGATTGCCGTAGGAATCGCCCCAGCTGCTGACTGACCCCCGAGGCGGCACATAGTTGACCGTAGCCATCTCTGCGCCGGTTAGGCCGTTAAATATGGTTAGATACTCAGGCCCCGAGAGGATATAACCGCTGCTGTTACGGTAATCAGCCAACGTATCGCCGGGCAGAAGGACAAAATTGCCCAGTCCATCCTTTGTATAAGGAGCTGTCTTGCAGGCCACCTCCGCCTTGCCGTCGCCGTCCAGATCATAGACCATAAACTGGGTATAGTGGGCGCCGGCACGAATGTTGATCCCCAAGTCGATCCGCCACAGGAGAGTACCATTCAATTTATATGCATCCAGATATACATTGCCGGTATATCCGCTGTGGGCGTTGTCTTTCGAATTGGATGGATCCCATTTTACGATGATTTCATATTCCCCATCGCCGTCCAGGTCGCCGACACTGCAATCATTGGGACTGTAGGTGCAGGTGACGCCGTCGGGCGTTTCAACCCCCGGCGGTACCTGAAGCGGGATTGTCAGGTATTGCTGGCCCCAGACGCCGATAGATTCAGTACCGGATTGTTCAATACCGCCAATGACAGGGACAATTACGTAAGTACTGGACAAGGTTCCGGCGGTATCCAGATAATTGGTAGAGTTGGTAATGGGAGTTGAATTAAGTTTGACAGAATCTCGATAGACATTAAACGCAATATTGGCCGGATCGGTTCCAAACAGCCGCCAGCAGACATATACGCTTTTGTCCGGTTGTTTGATTGCGACGATGCCGCGCGTCAGATTTTCCATCTGCCGCTGAGCCAAAGCGACAGATGACAAAATTACTGCAAAAAGCATCCACCGGTTTATTGATATAGATCCTGCCGAAATCGACATTCTTTTGCTCCTGAAAAAGATTCTTCGGATCCAGTCGGATAGTATAACCGAAAGAGGATCATTTTTGTGAAAAAATATTACTTAAAGATCCAATTGTATGAGCCAGAAGAAAACTGACGGCCATTGTCGTGAAAGTTCCAAGCACGATCAGCCAGCTCCAGGCCAGGCCAATCTGTCCAAATTTTTTCAGCAGGAACAGGACGGTCATTGCCCCGGCGCTGAGAATCATGGCAATTACATTTTCTTTATTGGCGGCTGTCCTGGTCAGCGTGCCCAGCAGGAACACGCCCAGCGCGGCCCCTCCGGTAATCGAAAAGATTTCAAAGGCAAACCAGAGAATATTTTCCACCGGCGCACAGCCCAGGGCAATCAGCGCCAAAATCAGGCCGAAGCCGACTACGCCGATCCGCGAGACCATCAGGTAGTGTCGCTGCGAGGCGTTCGGCCGCAGCAGAGGGCGATAGATATCCGACACAAACGAAGAGGTCAGCGAACTAAGGGGCGAATCAATACCTGCCAGGATGATTGCCGACAGGAGCAATCCCCTCAGGCCAACCGGCAGGGTGTGCGTAATAAAAAAAGACAGGACCTCCTTGGCCTTTTGCGGAGCTGCAATTTCCGGATGCTGCCGATAAAATAAATACAGCCCCGTACCGATTGCCAGGTATAACATCAAAACCGGCAGGCCCGCAGCGATGCTCATAAAGATCGTGTTCTGGCTTTGGCGGCGCGTTTTGACGGTCAGGAGCCGCTGAACCATTTCCTGATCGGCTCCGAACACCGCCAGCCCGATGAAGAAGGCGTTGGCGGTTCCCGCCCAGAAAGTGGTCGGCTCGTTCAGATTCAGACGAAAATCAAAAATACTGAGCCGTCCTGCCTGAGCCGCTGTTTGCAGGGCCTCCGAAAGCGGTCCTTCGATCTGCCCGATCAGATACGCCAGCAGAATTGCTCCGGCAATAAAGAAAATTGCCGCCTGATAGGCGCCTGCCCACACAACGGCCTTGATTCCTCCGATGGCGATAAAAAGGATACTTACTATTGTAAACAAGAGGACCGCCTGGCCCAGTGTCCAGCCCAGAATCAGGGCCACTCCCATGCAGGCGGCATACAGCCGAACGCCGGATGCGATCAATCGTGTGATAAAAAAGAAAATTGAGCCGGTGTATTGCGTCTGCGGACCGAACCTGTGGCGGAGATATTCATAAATGCTCGTACACTGGTACTGGTAAAAGACGGGAATAAACAGAAAAGCCACAACGATACGTGCCGCTGCGGACCCGAAGAAAAATTGAAGATAATGCCAGTTTTCGCTGTATGCAGCTGCCGGTACCCCGACGATCGTCAGAGCGCTGACCTCGGCGGCCACAAGCGAAAGTCCGGCGGCCCAGCCCGGGATTTTACGGGAGCCCAGAAAAAAACCTTCTGTTGTTGTCTCCTTTCGGCCCATCGCCCATGAGATAACCGGCAGCAGGGCCACTGCCAGGGAGGCGATGGCCAGATCCGGTCCGCTGACTGCGCCCAACAGGCCGATTCCCGCCCGGCCGTTCACACGCCGCCCCCAATGGATTTGCGCAAAGAGGCGTTGTTCCGCTTCAGAATTTTGCAGGCATTGCTCAGCGTGGTCTTTCGAAAATGCATCACAAGGGCGGGTTTGAGTTTGCCTTTGGCTCTGCCCAGCAGCGATATGGCTTCTTTGCGGCTTAGCCGGGTCAGTTCCATTACGATGCGAAGGGAACGATCGCGGAGTTTTTCATTGACGGCATTCAGATCCACCATCAAATTGCCGTATACCTTGCCCAGTTTAATCATCGCTGCGGTTGTCAGCGTATTGAGCACGAGTTTGGTGGCTGTGCCCGCCTTCATCCGGGTGGAACCGGCGATAACTTCCGGCCCAACGACCGGATTGATCAGAATGTCGGCGGGGATATGTTTTTTTGCTTCCGGCGCACAGGTAATAAACACCGTGGCGGCGCCGACCTTTTGGGCCTGCCGCAGGGCTCCGTGAACATAGGGCGTCAGCCCGCAGGCGGCAATGCCTACCACGACATCGGCGGTGTTGATTTTTTTCTTTAAGAGGGCGTTGGCTCCGTCCTCGATTCGATCTTCCGCTCCTTCAATAGAACGAGTCAGCGCCTTTTTTCCGCCTGCGATAATTCCCTGCACAACCGAGCGGCGAACGCCGAAAGTGGGCGGGCATTCTGAGGCATCCAGCACGCCCAGTCGTCCGCTGGTCCCGGCCCCCACGTAAAACAATCTTCCATTTTTGCCCAGTCGGCCAGCGATCAGATCAACAGCTGCGG
>JAKJEN010000150.1 GCA_022705405.1 Planctomycetota bacterium
TGTTATTTAAACAGTGTTCCTGTTCCATCATTAATAAAAACAGCAGGCTGTTTAACAAAAACCGCCTGAACGCTTACTTTTATTTTATCTTACATTCTGAATTTCGCGCGGCTTATAATCTGCTCCTGATATTCGTTCGACAACTCGCAGAAGTAACCGCTCCATCCCCAAACGCGAACGATTAAGTTTCGGTATCGTTCCGGATACGCCTGGGCCTCTTTCAAGATATCCGATCGTAATGTATTCAGTTGCAGCTGCTGGCACCCAAGCTTAGCAAAAGTGTGAACAAACATTCCGACTTTTCTCGTCGAATCCGCTGAATTGAATACACTGTCTGAAAATTCAATTGTAATAGGTCCGCCATTGATTATCCGTTCATAATCAATTTTGCTAAACGACTTCAAGATGCTGATGGGTCCATTGACTTTTATATTCAGCGATGGCGCAAGATTTGCGCCGAAATACTCTCCAGCCCGTCTGCCTTCTGCTGTCGCTCCCAAGAGATCTTTGTTTGCCAACCAGGCATAATACATCGCCGAACCGGAACCCGGACGTATTTTGCCGCCTCGTCCGTTATCCGGATAAGACTCGCAGGCTTGGGCAAAATAATCAAATAGCAATACCAGCAAATCATCCGGCAGCGTCTCGTTATTTCCAACTTTGGGAGATTCATCATGCAGTAATTTATAGATCTCGTCATAATTCACGAAATCGGCGTTTAAGGCGGATATTAAATCCTCCGGGCGGATGTCAGAGCCGTCAAATACATGCATTTTAATTGCAGCTAATGCATCTGCAGCGGCGCTGGCGCAGGCCCCATGAATGCCATAGTTATTGTACTTTGCCCCGGCAGAAAGATCCTTTCCCTGTTCAAGCATATCCGTCATCAGCGCCGAATAATAAGGCGCAGGCGGCAATATCAAGTTGTATTTTTCTCTGACAATCTCATCGACTTGCAGAAATATATCGGCCTTGGTCCGGGCCAGAATCTGTTCAAAATCCTCATGATGAGCGATCCCTTCGCGTATTGCCTTGTCGACGGCTTTTGGCATAGAGATCGCACCAACATTGACAACCTCCATTCCTCTTCCGGGAATCAGAAATTCCCAGCAGGCGGCAACGGAATAATCCCTGGCATCTTCCAAATCATATCCGAATTTGACTAATGCCGGTATAACAACATCGTCATTGCTGTATTGCGGAAACCCTAATCCTTTGCGGGTCATTTCACTGGCCAGAACCAGCAGTTCCAAATCTGTTTCTGAGGATATGCGCAGATTTATTTTCGGGTCGATTAAGCTCAGTTCGCAACCGACTCGCATCGCCATCCAGGTTAGCTCATTGACGCCGTCGGTCCCATCTGGCCTGACCCCTCCCAGCATTAATGACTGGCCATTGTCTCCTTGTTGAATTCCCGGATAGAGGTCGCTGTCTTTATTTAAGCAAATAAAGAATTCCGCCAGCAATTCTTCCGCCTGCGGCCAGGATAAAGTACCGGATTGAATGTCTGCCTGCAAATATGGCCACATATACTGGTCAAATCGTCCCAAACCTACATGATAGTGCGAACTCATCCACAGCACGGAATGACAGATCCGCAAAAACTGAAGCGCTTCCCGAAACGAACGGGGCGGTTTTGCCGGGACCTGGGCCAATGTATCAGCAATATCCTTTCGACCTAACACCTGGGCTTTCCGGGCATATCGGCCCGCCAATTCCAGGACAGCGTCCAATGTCTGGATTGATGCTTTAAGAAAAGACACTTTCTCAGAATCTGAAGCATACTGCTGCAGTCCGCGCAATGCTATCGCTTTCCTTCCCAATAAACCCTGCGATAGAACCATTCCCCAGTCTGCGCAAATATTGCTTATAGGCCCTAATTCATGAACGCTCTTTCCTTTAATTAATTGATCCCATTGTTCGACGCTGTAAATAGGCGGGATACCGCATAAGGTTCTTGTAAAAACGATTCGTTCATGAGGTTCGATGACAACCTTTTCTGCCTCGCACATCCGCTGGGTTAATAAGGCCGAGCGTTCCATCCACGACAATTGCTTATTGTCGCACTCTGATAGGATATCCGGCAATTTATCTTGGCGAACAGATTTATGAAGTCCGTTTCGAATATAATCTCTATATTCATAGATAGGTTTGCCAAGTCTTACAGGTTTTGATCGTAGGAACTCGTTTATTTTAGAAACTCGGGTTTGCTGAATATAGTCATATTGAACTCCAACCGATCGATTTTCCTGATTTATAGAAGGCGCTGTTTTCATTTTGATCGCTCCGTACTCTGCTGTAGAATGCATTTTATCATTTCTATATATTTTTCAATTTTCAATTAAAGTTAATAATCGTAAACGAGTATGCGGGGAACACATATCTGATTCTTTCATTTTTCTCCTCCAAGGCAATCCTGCGTTTGACGGGAGCTATCTTCAGCGGATTTTCTGGCGTATTTGCATCGTCCAGATCCCCTCGGATTTGAATGACTTCCGCATGAGATTGAGATGGGGTATAGCGCATCAAATCGATTTCCGTTTCCATATCCCAACAGTCCAGATTAACAACGCGCAGCGAAAGCGCTTTCCCGTCCCTGCTTTTACATGCCGTTACATCCAGCGAATTGAAATAGCTGCTCACATAGCTTTCCACGCAAAGAGGCTGGTAATTGCCGGCGATCATTTGCGTCACATAATAAGATGGCTGCCCCCAGACTTTCGACTGGGACAAAAACAGCAATCCCTGATCCCAGCCGTTATCGTTGTGTCCATTGGGTTGTAAGCAGTTGGCTGCACAAAGAATCGGCATCTCATATTCATAACGCTGAATTTCATTGATGGCGTGAGCATGGGCCAACCCTCGTTTAAGGCGATGATTGTTCGCATTTTCTTCAAATACGCAAACCTTAAACTCTGCTCCGTCGTTGATTTTTTCGAGGGCCTCAATAAAACTGCGGAATCCCATTTCTTTCTCTATCCGGTCTAAATCGCGCGGTTGGTCATTCCAGAAATGAACATCAAACCATACCGGCTTGTTATTCTGTTTGGCAAATCGAAGGATTTCCTGATGAGCCGACAAAGTTCTTATTCGCGGCGCTCCGCCGAAATTGAAAGGGTCTGTAATATGTTCCCTGTAATGAAAATCTCCAACAACCGGAATAATACGCGGATCGCGCGACCAGATCGCCGAGGAGATCAATTTGAACTGCTCAGCGTAATGATCATCTACGGATTCCTCATTGCCAATCTGAATGTACTTGATTTGATAAGGTTCAGGATGACCGTCCTCAATTCGTCGTTTTCCCCACTCGGTTTCAGGGCCGCCATGAATATAGTCTACAAAATCAGCCATATCTTCGGGATGTTCAGCAATATTGAAGGCGGGGACACATTCAAATCCCGCTGCCTCACAGAAGTCTATAAAATCAATAATTCCCCACCCGTTTGAGGAATAGGGATACCACCATCCCTTGTATGGAGGACGCAGCCCTCGGGGTCCCGTCATTTTTTTCCACCGATATTCGGGTGCGTTGACCATGCAGCCGCCATATCGTAAAATCGTTAAATTTTGCTTAATCAGCGCTTCGGCCACATCCAGTCGAACCGGTAAACCCTTAAATCGGCCCCACTCCCCGGGCTGTAAAAAAGCATACCCAATCACTACGCTCCCGGGTTCCCGCAAAGATATGCTAAACCGTCCATATTCATCTTCGCCGGAAGAAATCAGAGAAAATTCAACCTTCTGCCACTTGGGATTATCAATGGAAATCGTTTTCTTTCCATATACAGTTTGGCCATTTTGATCTTCTAACGATAGTTGCACGGAAACCGGTTTTTCTGCACGCGCCCAAAGAACGCCTTCATAATTTTTGTCTTTTTGAAAATACATCCCTCGGCGATTCAGGCCTGAATTTGCAATCCCAATGCTGCCGCTGCCGGACTGCAGAGTAATCCTCTGGGCCTGACGGCCGGTAAGAGGGTATTCTGTTTCGATTGTCAGCGTACCCTGAACGTCTCCGGCGCTATATCCTGTCCACATACGGCTGACTTGGAACGTTTCTGAATTATGCCGATTTTGTACGTACTTGAAGGGCAGCGGTCTTTTCCCTTCGGAGGTTTGAATGCTGAAACTGCGGAATTTCGCGGTCCGGCGCCAGGTTCGAAAACCAACCATACCATCCGTTAGTGGAGAGTCCTTATCTTCATATTCGATATACTTTCGGTTATCCACAAGCACGGTAATCTTGTTTGCGGTCAAGATGACTTTAAGCAAAATCCAATTTGCAGGTTTTATTGAGCAGCGAACCTGTTTCAGCGGCGTCCAGTTATGCTGGTGCTTTCCCAAAGATAATTCCTGAGCCGATGGATCTAAAGCAATAGCATAGCCCTTAAAGTTATCCGCCCCCGGGCCGAATTCACGAACTTTTACAATAAACCCTGCAGAACCTTCTTCACCTTCGTCAAAATAGATTTCGCCGCTTATACTGCCTTCTCTAATTGATGTGTTTTGGGCAATCAATTTAGGCCCGTCGCCAGCAGGAGCGCACAGAATTCCGTTTTTGATCTGCCAGTTATGAATTGCATTACCAGAAACTTTGTTTTTAATTTCATCAGAGACGAATCCTTTAATCGGCGTCTGAAGTGGGGGTTCTTCAAAACTCTCTCCATAGATCATTTGACTATAAATTCCGCCATAGACTTCGTGATTCACATCTTCCAAGCAGGCCCCCGTCGTAAGCCGGCTTACTTCATTTGTAATTTTGTCGGCGAGCACTATAATCCGCCCTTTTCCTGGCATTTCTGCAAATACCGAAAAAACAGTCCAACTCAAATAAATCCATAACTGTGTTATTTTACGCCACGATATCATCGGTTAGTCTCAATGAATCATAAATTTTTCGGACTACTCAGGGCAACCACAGATATTTCTATAAAATAGATTTAATGACCCCACATTGCCCTATATGATTATCTTCTGTTTTATTTTTGTCACGTGTCAATATACTTTTCAAAAAAAAATCTCTCAAAAATATACTCATATCCAATATTCATAAATATAGTATTATATTTACTTGTGTCAAGATATTTTTTGTTTTTTTTGGATAATCGTGAAATATTGCATCCTTTTGGAAAGATCTGTTGAATAACAAACAGATCGTATTATCAGGTCAAAGACTGGAGAGCATAGAGGGCGAGATATATCAAAAAAAGATAAGATACATCTTTATATTGATTAAGAAAACAGAATATTGTTAATTCAGGCAAGTTTGAACTGGGGTTACCAAGAGTCTGACTTTGTTCTGCATAACAACATCAAACCGGTTGTCTTAGTCAGGAGAAGAATTTTGTCCGGGATGTTGCATACAGGGGCCTTTTCCGGTCATGACAACAGGCCTGATGCGGCCGTCGGATTCATATTCGAGATATTCTATCGCTATTTTGCGATGCCCTTGATAAGGACCCTGGCCTGTGACATTTTCCCAGCGGTGATAAAAAATATACCAGCGGTCTGCGGAGGGATTGTATAAGATGGAATGATGCCCCGGACCCTTAAAGGTATTATTGCTGGTCAGGATCGCCCCCTTATAG
>JAKJEN010000151.1 GCA_022705405.1 Planctomycetota bacterium
TCGATCGGGAAAGCCAGGAACTGATCCTCCCCGAACGGATCGGGCTGGGGTTTGCGGTGGCCGCCCCGCAGGGGCTGGTGGTGCCGGTCATTCGGGACGCCGGAAACAAAACTCTGACTCAGATCGCGCAGGCCTCCGAAGCGCTGCTGCACCGGGCGCGGGCCAACCAGCTGCTTCCGGATGATTTTGAAGGAGCCAATCTGGTTCTCAGCGGGCTGGGGATGTATGGCATAGAATGGTTTTATGCGATCGCTCCGCCGTCGGCCACAGGTATTATCTCTATCGGATACATCAGCGATTATGTCGCAGCGGTCAAAGGCCAGCCAACTATCCGCAAGCGAATCAATCTGTCGTTGGCGGTCGATCAGTGCATAGTGGATGATTTTACCGCCGGCCGATTCCTCCGACGAATCGCCGATCAACTGGAAGATCCATGGTCAATGCGGGAGTAGCCGCAATCGTGCAATGCTAAAAAATTCATCAGTCGAATTAAAATTTTACAAAAGGAAGAAAAATAATGATTGACAAGATACCCAGAACAATTTTATGATGAGTTTTCAGAGAAACAAAGGATCGTCATAGATCTTTTCAATAAGGCCGCTTGTTCTCATCCACGAAGCGGCCTTTTTTTAATCCTGTCCGGCGATTTTAATTTCCTCATCCGATGACGGCGGAGGACACTGGCGGGGGTTGTCCGCAGATGTGGAATCAGTTTGCAAAGGCAGATCAGGATACAGGAACCGGGCGGCCGCCAGATAGTCGGCAGCTCCATGACAAGACGGTTCATATTCAAAAATGGTTTTTCCGTAGCTGGGCGCCTCGGCCAGTTTGATGTTTCGACGGATATGAACAGGAATGATTTGGGCGCCGGACCAGGGGCTTTGGCTGTCGCGGGCGGAGGAGAGAAACTTTTCGATGTCTGTTTTTACTTCCACGGAAAGACTGGTTCGGCTGTCATACATGCACATCAGGATCGCCTTTACATGCAGGGCCGGATTGATGCGCTGATTGACCAGCAGAATCGTCTGTAAAAGTCGGCCGAATCCCTGAAGGGCCAGAAAATGCGGCTGAATGGGAATCAAAACCTCCTCGGCGCAGACCAGGGCGTTAAGAGTCAGCAGTCCCAGGGAGGGCGGGCAGTCAATCAAAACAAAATCCAGTCGATCCCGTACGGCGTCCAGGGCGTTGCGGAGGATGGTTTCGCGGCCGACTTCGCTGACCAGTTCCGTTTCCGCTCCCACCAGATCAATCCCGGAACCGAGCAGCCAGAGATTTTCGCGGCTTTGGATCATCGCCTCGGCCAGAGGACGTCCGGCGACCAAAACAGCATAGGCCCCTGAGGGAGCAGCTTCGGCATCGGCGCCCATGTGGATTGTCAGATGGGCCTGCGGATCCAGGTCTATGGCCAAAGTCCTTTTGCCGGCGGCGGAAAGAACGGCCGCAAGATTGACCACCGTGGTCGTCTTGCCGACTCCGCCTTTCTGGTTGAGCACCGCGATAACTGTGGGTTTGGAGGACTGGGTCATAGACGATTTATTTCCTGACATCAGTGGGTTTTGGCAGATCGCTTTTTTTGCCTCGAAAGACAGCGTCCAGCACGCCGTTGACAAAGCGGGGCGATTGAACGCCGCCGTATTTTTTAGCCAGTTCGATGGCTTCATTGATGGAGACTTTTTCGGGGATATCGGGGCAAAACAGAATCTGATAGGCCCCCAGCCGCAGGATGCTGCGATCCACCATAGACAGCCGCGAAAGGGTCCATTTTTCAGCCGCCCGGGCGATTTCCTCATCACACTGCTGCCGGAAGGACCAGGCGCCTTCCGTCCACTGCTCGGCCAGCCGGATCACCAGATCCTCATCGCTGTTTTCCCGAAAGAACATCCGCAGGGCCGGCAGCAAATCGGCCCCCTGCACATCCAGCTGGCACAGCGCCTGCATCGCTAATTCTCTGGCTCTGGTTCTTCGGTCCACTGGCCCATCCGTGAAAAGATGTTACGTTTTAAAGGAGCTGTCCGATGGCTGCCTACAAACGGGCCACCAGATCGGCCATTTCCATCGCCGCCATCGCCGCCGACGCCCCGGCGTTGCCCTGTTTGGTACCGGCCCGTTCGATCGCCTGTTCAATCGTCTCGCAGGTGAGTACGCCGAAAATCGTCGGAATACCGGTTTCCAGATTGATCTGGCCTACGCCGCGGCTGATCTGCTGACAAACCAGATCATAGTGGCTGGTCTGACCGCGAATGACGGCGCCCAGGCAAATCACGGACGCAAAGGTTCCGCTGTCGGCCAGTTTACGCGCAGCCAGCGCAATCTCTATCGTGCCGGGAACCCAGACCACAGTGATTTGCTCATCTTTGGCCCCGTGCCGCTGAAGACAGTCAATCGCCCCGCCCAGCAAACGGGAGGTTATGAACTCGTTGAACCGGCTGACGACAAGGGCGTACTTGCCGCTGCCTGCGTTCAGTTGGCCTTTGATTTCCTGAATCATACAATCGGCTCCGTTGAAAGGATCTGGTTTCATGTTTTCGTGCGGGAGTTCTTTTATCGGACCCGGCAGAAGTTCGTCTTATTCCTGACCCTGCATTTGTCCGGCGGTCTTCCCGCAACCTGGATTCTTAACCTGTGCGATTATAAGGGCTTATCTGGAAGAAGGCCAGAAAAATTTTTGAGCGCCTATAAAAACCGCTTCAGCAGACAGCGTCGTGTGCAATCCGCCTGCCGATTGCGCCGATAGGTTCACTGGCAATGGAACTGTCGCAAATCGCAGCGCGGAAAAACGCCAAGACCATCAGGAGCAAGCATTTATGATTAATGAAGACGATTTTCTGGATCCGGACGACCATCAGTGGGATCTGGCCGATCAAATCGCCTGTGAGGCCTTTGAACTCTATGAAAAAGGACAGATGCAGCAGGCGCTGGAAAAATTGACCCGGGCCATCGATCTCAATCCCGAACATGGATCCTGGTATTTTAATAAAGGGCTGACGCTGGACGCTCTCGAACGTTACGAGGAGGCCATCGAATACTATACCCGGGCAATGGAATTGAGCGGGGAGGATGTGGAGATTCTCAATTCGCTGGCGGTGGACTACACCCGCACCTGTCAGTATGACCTGGCGCTGGAACTGTTTGAAAAGATCGAGTCGCTGGATCCGACGTACGAACCCTGCTACTGCAACCGGATCATCACCTATACGGAACTCGAACAGCACGACAAGGCCGAGCAGATGTTTTATCTGGCCCAGCAGATCCATCCGGATTGTCCGATCTGTTTTTACAATATCGGCAATTCGATGTTCACCCAGGGCAAATATGAACGGGCCGTCTGGTGTTGGGAAAAAACCGCCCAGCTGGATCCCAATCACCCGCAGATTCATTATCGGATAGCGCAGGCCTGCTGGGCAGCCGGTAAAATGGAGGCGGCCAAAGAACATTTTTTAAAGGAACTGCGAAACGACCCGGGGCATATCGAGAGGATTCTGGATTTTGGGATCTTTCTGCTTCAGTGCGGAGATCTGGAATCCGCAAAGGAAAAATTTAATCGCATTCTTGAGTTGGAACCGGACTTTGCGCCTGCCTGGTTTTACAAAGGCGAGGTGGCTTTGAATATGGAGCGGGTGGAGGAAGCGGCCGAATGGTATGAACGGGCCATCGAGGCCGATCGAAAGATCAAAGGGCCGCGTTTTCGACTGGCGCAGATCTGTCTGCAATCCGGCCAGAAGGAGAAGGCGATCCGCTATTTGAATCTGGAAATCGCCACGGATCTGGACGACCCGGATGTGCTGCTTTCGATGGCTTGGATGAGTGCGCAGCTGGGCCAGCTGGATTCGGCCTGCCGCTGTTTTCTGCGGGCGCTGGATGAGGATCGTCTGGAACCGGCGGCCTTTTACGGCCTGGCTTTGTGTCTGGCTCTGCGAGGGGAGTATGAAAGCGCCGACCAGTGCGTGAAACAGGCCATTTCGCTGATGCCTGAGAATCCGGATTTTCACATTGCCGGCGCCTGGCTGAGTATGCGGCAGCGAAAATGGGATCTGGCGGTGCAGCGGTCAGATCTGGCTCTTGAGATATGCCCGAATAGTCCGCCGGTAAAAAAGGCCTGCCGACAGATCCGGCAGATCGTCTGGATTGAAAAGGCCATGGAAAAAGCGGTTCGGTTTCCGCCGCTTGCGACGATTCTGAAAATTCGATCTTCACTGAAGGCGCTTTTCAGATAAACGGGGACATCCATATCCTCACTCCTGAAAATCCGAATTTTTCAATAACCCGGAGTCAAAGAAAATATCTTTACGAATTTCTACTCCAAAGAAGCAATTTCCTCTTGCCTACTCTTATTCGGCCGGGTTGATCAGACGCCCGATAAACAGAATACTGCCTGAGCGGTTATCTCGAATCAAAAATAAAAAGGGGTGATCTGCACGGAAAACCAGTTCTGACGATAGCGATTTTGTCACGGCCAAAAACGTCCCGGCGGCGGCTTCGGTGCCTTCTTCGTTGACTTCGACGAACGCTTTATGGAAGACATCTGAAATATACAAACCATCCTGACCATTTATACCGGAAAAATCGGCTTTTCCAGGATTAAAGGCATCAGGCATCCCAAGAGCGGCAAGAGCATTTTTCAAGGAAGTTGTCCCCCACGTCATCTTAAATCGCGGCAAATAAACAGATACCTTGGTTTTCCACATTTTCGACAGAATGGTATTGAGGAATTCAGCCGTAAGCATGTTTTCAATATCTTCCAGGCCGTTTACATCTTTTGGTAAAAGAACCAGCATACTCATTTCATCGCCTTTGTAAGGCAATTCAAGGGCCTGTAAGTTTTCTTGATCGCAGTAATTAAATTTTTCTTTTAAATGCATCAGGGGTATCTTGATCTTATGGTCGACAGTGACGAAAAAATCAGACTTTCGTGTTTTCCACCATTTGAATTTGGTTTTCCACTGACCTTTAAAATAGAGGGCATCGGAAATGGCCAGCGCCGTTTCCCGGTTCACACCTCCGGCTGGGATGAGGTTTTTAATTTTGCCCTTTGTTTTCTCTTCAATCCATGCATTAATTTGCCGCTGAGTATTTTCCGCTTCATGGAAAAAGTCAACTTGATAGCGGCCCGCGTCGAAATAGGCGGTCCGATCCAAAAACTCCTGCAAAAAAGGAACGCCTTCCTGAAGCCAAAGAGCGTTGGCCAAATAGATCTGATACCCTTGCGTGTCTTTCTCAATAATCTGTTTTTGCAGGGCGCCGAACGCCGGATACAATTGTTCGCCGACTATGGTAAAATTCAGCGTTTCGGCCATTTGTGTCTGCGTTTGCTCCTGTGCTCCGGCATAAACCATCGCAAGAGCGGTCGAAATACTGTACGGCGAGAAAAAGACATTGCCGGCGGAATCATCCTTCAGTTTTTTATACAGCAACAGGGCAAAGTCAGTATTTCCCGCAACCACTTCGGCAAAGCCGGCAGGGGCCTCATAATTTTTAGTTACTCAAACTGACCGATTTACGTTTTTATGCCGATGAAAATCATTAAACAAAAACAGCCTCACATGCCGATAAGTGTT